>NZ_AECZ01000003.1 GCF_000179555.1 Solidesulfovibrio fructosivorans JJ] | reverse complement strand
GGGAAACTTTTTGAAAAAAGTTTCCCCCCGGACCCCCCTTCAAAAACTTTCAACGGGGGGGAGGCTCAAGCGACGACCATCCCACCGGGACAGGGAGTGCCGCCGCGTATGCGTGGCGTGGCGTGGCGGGCATTTTTCGATCTGCCGGCCAAATCCTGCGAATTCGTTGCGTGGCTGATCGGCCGCCTTGGAAATCTGCTGCGAGGGCATTGTTTCCGACGATGGGCGGTGTGTCCAGGGCCGGGGGGAGGGTGCGCGGCGCGAAGGCGTATTCTTCAAATATGCGCCGCGCGTCCGCGCACCTTTCCCCGGCCCCCCCAACGAAAAAAAAGCATCCTTCTTCCTGGACCTTCCCTCCCTCCCCCAGACGACTTGACCGCTTTTTGCCGGCGGGCTACCTGCCGCCCATGCTCATTTCCATTGCCCAACGCGTCGAAAGGGCTTTTTTGCCCCTGGCCGTAGGCCTTTCCGCCCTGGCCATGGTCGTCCCCGGCCTTTTCACCTGGATCGCGCCCTACATCGCCCCGGCCCTTGGCGTCATCATGTTCGGCATGGGGCTCTCGCTCACCTTCGAGGACTTCGCCCGCCTGCTTCCGCGCTGGAAGGTGGTCGGCGTCGGGGCGCTGTTGCAGTTCAGCGTCATGCCGGTCCTGGCCTGGCTGCTCGCCCGGATCTTCGACCTGCCCCCGGCGGCGGCCCTCGGCGTGATCCTGGTCGGGGCCTGCCCCGGCGGCACGGCCTCCAACGTCATCACCTACCTTGCCGGCGGCAATCTGGCCCTGTCCGTGACCATGACGCTTGTCACGACCCTGGCCGCGCCGCTCGTCACGCCGGCCCTGGTGGCGGGGCTGGCCGGAGCCAGGGTGCACGTGGATTTCTGGGCCATGACCGCCTCGGTCTTCTGGATCGTGGCTTTCCCGGTCCTCGACGGGCTCATCCTGCGTCGGCTGCTGCGGCGACGCCTGGAACCCGTCCTGGCCGTGTTCCCGGCCGTGTCCATGGTGACCATCGCCCTGGTGGTGGCCTGTGTGATGGGGCTCAACCGCGACACCGTGCTGGCCTTTCCCGGCGCGGTCATCCTGGCGGTGACGCTGCACAACCTGTCGGGATTCGCCCTGGGCTACGCCGGAGCCTGCCCCTTCACCACCAGCCGCGCCGACCGCATCGCCATCGCCGTGGAAGTGGGCATGCAGAATTCCGGTCTCGGCGTGGCCCTGGCCAAAGCCTACTTCACGGCCCAGACCGCCCTGCCCGGAGCGCTTTTCAGCCTGGAGCAAAATCTGGTCGGCGTGACCCTGGCTAAGTGGTGGCGGCGCGGCTCCGCCAAGGCGTAATCCGGCCTCGAAACGTGGCCCAACCGTCGCCTCGCCGTCGCCCGCTTCCCCGCCACGGCGGGCATGGTGTCTCGCTGCCGGCGTTTTTGCGTTGTCACCGGCCGTAACTCCGCGCTATGTTCCGCCAGAGTCAGCCAAAGGAGGCCGCCACCATGATCGACAAGATTACCGAGCTGCTCGGCACCGAGGCCGAGCCGCTGCTCTCCCACGTCTGCAAGACCATCCCCAAGCAACAGCTCCACCTGCCCGGGCCGAACTATATCGACGACATCTTCGTCCAGACCGACCGGCCCGTGGCCGTGGTGCGCTCCCTGGCGTCCATGCTCGACCACGGACGCCTGGCCGGCACGGGATTCATGTCGATTCTGCCCGTGGACCAGGGGGTCGAGCATTCCGGCGCGGCGTCCTTCGCGCCCAACCCCGCCTATTTCGATCCGGAAAACATCGTGAAGCTGGCCATCGAGGCCGGCTGCAACGCCGTGGCCTCGACCCTCGGCGTGCTCGGCAGCGTGGCCCGCAAATACGCCCACAAGATCCCCTTCCTGCTCAAGATCAACCACAATGAGCTGCTTTCCCTCCCCGCCATACACGACCAGACGCTTTTCGCCTCTGTGGAGCAGGCCTTCGACATGGGGGCCGTCGCGGTCGGGGCCACGGTCTATTTCGGCTCGCCCGAATGCCGCCGCCAGATCCAGGAAGTCTCCGAAGCCTTCGCCCGGGCCCACGAGCTCGGCATGGCCTGCATCCTCTGGGCCTATCTGCGCAATCCCGCCTTTGTGAAGGACGGCGTGGACTACCACACCGCAGCCGACCTCACCGGCCAGGCCAACCACCTCGCCGCCACCATCGGGGCCGACGTGGTCAAGCAGAAGCAGGCCACGGGCAACGGCGGCTACACCGCCATCGGCTTCGGCAAGACCGACAAACGGGTCTACTCCGAACTGACCACCGACCATCCCATCGACCTCACCCGCTACCAGGTGGCCAACTGCTACATGGGCCGCATCGGGCTCATCAATTCCGGCGGCGCATCCGGCAAGGCCGATTTCGCCGACGCCGTGCGCACCGCGGTCATCAACAAGCGGGCCGGCGGCATGGGCCTCATCTCCGGCCGCAAGGCCTTCCAGCGCCCCATGGCCGAAGGCGTCAAACTCCTCCAGGCCATCCAGGACGTGTACCTGTGCCGGGACGTGACCGTGGCCTGACGGCCAAAGGCATGAGCAACAAGCGATGCGAGAGGGGAAACCCTTTGAAAAGGGTTGTCCCCTCTCGCGCTCTCCCCTTCCTAAACTTTTTGGCCTGTTAGGAATGATAGCATAGTCCTCTTCCCATAAACGCTGGGGTTGGGAAACGAGCCCGCGTCCCGAATTCGGGCCAACCGGTCCGTCCCGCTGCCGATCCCTGTAACCCCCCGCCCGCCCGGACCGACCAAACGCGAAACGGACGGCCAAGGCCGTTCACGTCAAGCGGGAGGTTATTCCCATGAGAAAAGTGTGCTACGCAATACTTACCCTGGTCATCCTGGCCGGCTCCGCCTACGCCGTGGCGGCGGGCCCCGGCCCGGGAGGTCCCGGACCGGCGGGATTGCTCGGGCGCCTGTTGTCGCTTAACCTGTCCGATGCGCAAAAGCACGAAGTCGCCGTGATTCTCAAACAGAACCGGTCGGCCTTCGAAGCGGCGGGCAGGGCCATGCATGAGGCGTTCGACACCATGCGCAAGATCATGCGCACCGATCCGGGCAACGAGCAGAGCATCCGGCAAGCCAGCCGCAAGATCGCGGCCGCCGGCGAGGAGCTGGCCGTGTTGCGGGGAAAGGTCACGGCCAGGGTCTTGGCCGTGCTGACGCCTGAGCAGCGTAAGCATTGGGACGAGGGGGAAATGTCCCCGCCGCCCAACGCAAGGGGAGCTTTCCATGCCGACCGCGAGTTGGTCGATGACTGGATCAACACCCACGCTGGCCCGACGAACTAAACTCCGGAGCGTTATGGCCGAGGCGTTGGTGGACATGGAGGATGCCCGGGTCCTTTCCGAAATCCGGGCGGGCGACGTGGACGCCTATGCCAGGCTCGTAACGAAGTACCAGGGGCGCGTGTCCGGCATCGTCGCCGGGCACGCTCCCCGGGAAAGGGTGGGCGAGTTGACGCACGAAGTATTCGTGCGGGCTTACCGTTCCCTGGCCGGCTACCGGGGGGACAGCCCCCTCGGCCACTGGCTGGCCAAGGTGGCGGTGCGCACCTGCCATGACTTTTGGCGGGCGGAGTACCGGCGCCGGGAACGGCCTGAGAGCGAACTGTCCGACGAATGCCGGGCGTTCGTGGAAGAAGCTGCCGCGCTGGAAAGCAGCGAAGCGGCCGAGGAAACCGCCTCGCGGCGAGAGGCCAAGGAACTCTTGGCCTGGGCCATGGACAGGCTCTCGCCCACGGACCGCATGGTCGTGACGCTGACGCACCTGGAGGAGCGCCCTGTGGCCGAAGCCGCGGAAATGCTCGGCATAAGCGTTCCCAACGTCAAGGTGCGGGCGTTTCGGGCCAGGAAAAAACTGCGCGGACTGTTAGGCGGCGTTTTGGGCACGTAAGGAGGAATCCATGGACGGAAACGAAACACGGCGCATCGATCGCCTGGAAGCGGCGCTCAAGGCCGCTCATGACACTGCCCGCCGGGAGCGCCCTCCCCTTGATCCCCGGCTGTCCGATGCGGTGCTGGCCGCCATCAAGGCCGCGCCCGAACCCGAGGAAACCAACAACGTCCTGTGGCGCATGGCCGCCGGAGCCGGCATGCTGGCCGCCGCCACGGTGCTGCTCGTCCTGTTTTTCGGTTCGGGCCTGGAAGATGAATTCGGACGGTTCCTGTTTTTCGACCCCAACAGCCAGGTGCTGGTTTCCCTCCTTGGCGTGTAAGGCACGGGCATGAAGGCAATCGCTACCAAGGCCCTGGCCGGGCTCGTCTTATTCGCCTCGGGGATCGTGATAGGCTTTTTCGGCTCGCGGTATCTGGCCGAGCGGGGACGGCTGGCCCTGCTCCATGGCGACCCCAGGCATTTCTCCGAGATGGTGGTGCGCCGCATCTCGGACGATCTCGACCTGACCAACGAGCAGCGGCAAAAACTCCGCCCCATCGTGCTGCGTACCGCCGAGGCCCTGGCCAAGGTCCGCCAGGAGCAGGAGCCGAAAATCCACAAGATATTCGAAAAAAGCAACAAAGACATCAGAAAGCTGCTCAAGCCGGACCAGCAGGAAAAATTCACGGCGCTCCTCAAAAGACTCGAGCGACGCCGCAAGGCCCTCGGGCATTTCGCCCCCCCGCCGCCGCCGCCCGGTGCATTCGACGACCATCGCCCCCCGCCGCCCGGCATGGACGGTTTCCCGCCACCGCCGCCCGACTTCGACGGCCGGTCCCTGGATTCGCCGCAGCAGCACCCCGAGGGGAGCCGCGCGCCCAACGCAACGAAACCGGCCCCGGACGCGGTCAAACCGGTTCAGCCTGGAAAACCGGACACTTCCGGCAAAATCGCGCCGCCGGCCGCCGACAAGTAAGGGTAAATGGTTTCTTGACCGTTCCCCTTTGGCTGCGAATCTGGCAATACTGACGCCAATCCCCGTCGGACCATGCCATCCCGGTATGGTCCGACGGACCCCAAGCGCCGTTTCGCCCCATGCGGGCGGATCGAACCAAGGAGGAGCGTCATGCGCGCCCAGTGCGACACGTCTTTTTCCCGCCGCAATATCCTGAAACTGGCCGCCGGCACGGGGCTTATGCTCCTGGCCGGGGGCATGATCCTGCCCGGCCAAGCCCACGCCGAGGTCTTTGCCGCCCCGCCTCTGCCCTATCCGGAAAACGCCCTGGAGCCGGTCATCTCCGGCCGCACCGTAAGCTTTCACTACGGCAAGCACACGCTTGGCTATTTCAACAATGCCAACAAATTCGTGGCGGAAAGCCCGCTTGCCGGACAGCCCCTGGACAAGGTCTTCCTGGCCGCGGCCAAGGACCCCAAACTGACGCCGCTCTTCAACAACGCCGCCCAGGCCTGGAACCACGTCTTCTACTGGAACGGGCTCAAGTCCGGCGGTGGCGGCGCGCCCACGGGCAAGCTGGCCAAGGCCGTGGACGCCTCCTTCGGCAGCGCCGAGGCCTGTAAAAAGGCCCTGGCCACGGCCGCCACTTCCGTTTTCGGCAGCGGCTGGGCCTGGCTGGTGGCCGACGGCGACGGCAAACTCAAGGTGGTCAAAACCGGCAACGCCGGCAATCCCATGCAGGACGGCCTCAAGCCCCTGTGGGTCATCGACGTCTGGGAACACGCCTACTACCTGGATTACCAGAACCGGCGGGCCGACTACGTGGCCGGCGTCCTGGACAAGCTCGTCAACTGGGACTTCGCGGCCAAGAATATGGGCTAAGGTGGGGAGGCAGCCGGGGGGAAACCTTTCTTGCGGAAAGGCTCTCCCCCCGCCCCTCCAAAAACTCTTCATAATGACAGCGTGTTATCCATGCAGCACGCATCACCGTTAAAGAGTTTAGGAAGGGGAGAGCGCGAGAGGGGAGAACCCTTTTCAAAGGGTTTCCCCTCTCGCACCTTCTTCTCTCGCTCCCTCCTTCAAAAATCTCGTAACGATGCTGCCCGGGAGGACCCGTTTCTCGCCCGTCACCAGGGCCGCGGCTTCGTCCGGCGCGCACCGCACCACCGTGGCCGTGGCCACAGGCCTCCCCGCCGCATCGTGCACGGCCACGCGCGAACCGGGGGCAAGGCCGTGGTCCGCGCCGAGGCCAAAGGAGATGAGCAGCCCGTCCGGCGTTTTTTTCGTCATGAAAACCACGGCGTTGCCCCGAACGGCCCGGAGCGCCGCCAACCGCCGTGAGAACATGAAAACGGCCACGCCAGAAAGCGCCGCGCCAAGCGCGCATCCTCCGGCCACGGCCATGGGCGAGACGCCGAAGAGATGGCGGATGCGGGAATTGGTGGCTTCGTCCAGGGAAGCCTTGTCGGCAAAAATGCGGACAATGAAGGCCTGCTCCGGCGTATTGGCATCGCCTCCGGGCTCGCGCACGATCACCGTGCCCGTAGCCGGGGCGGCGTCCGGCGCGGCCGAAACCGTCGCCCGCCACACACGGTCGCCGAAAACCCCCGCCGCCTCCTGCCCGGTCACGGCAACGGCGATCCCGGGATGGTCCACGGCGAAGACGAGGTCCGAGGCATGCCGCATATCGGCGGGAAGCGGCCCGGAGAGATCGGCCGTTTCGCCCGGCAAGAGGGAAACCATGTTCGGCCCGGTGCGGGAGCTGTCCACGAAACCGTCGGCCAAAGCCAGGCCGAGGCACAGGCAAAACGCCGCCGCCAGCCAGCTGAGCCCGTCGCGCAACCGCACCAGGGAGGCCTCGTTCAAACCGCCTCCCCCGTCCCCGCCCGCCTTTTTGGACGACACGGCGCGGCGCCCATCCGAAAAACGGCGCGTACGGTGAAAACAGGCATGGTTCGAAACACGTTCGCGGATATCGAAGATACTCGTCGCGGCATAAGCGAGCCCTGTAAACGGAAACCGGCCGCCAGGCAACCATTCGCGCAAGCCCCGAAAAGCACACTTTTTCACGCAACCCGACGCGTCATCGCAACGCATTCCTTGTGCAATGGACACGGAATTTTAGGAAACAGCCTTGACAAAAGCGGCATGCATTTGCGCAACATAGCGCCCAAGCAAAACAATTGCGCCAATCCCGCCAAAACGGATGGACGCTGGAGGTCCCATGCTGCGACGTTTCAGCCTGGCCGGGCGTCAGACCCCAACCGACCGCCATGTCCCCCCGCGCACGCCGTGGAGCATCCTCCAAACGCTTCTGCTCGTCCTTGTTCCGGCCGTTATCGTTCTTTTGGCCGCAACCGGGCTCCTGCTCATGCGTTCCGCCAACTCGTCCGTGGAAACGGCCATCGCGCGCGGGTCCCTAAGCCTCACACTGGCCCAGGCCCGGGAGCTGGAAACCCTGCTCACCGGCTGCCGCGAGGATGCCGTGGCCCTGGCCCACAAGCCCGTGACCCGCGAACGGCTGCATGATTTCATGGAGGGTTCGGCCGCCGCCCGGGGGATGGTCTATGCCGAAACGACCTTTGTTCCGGCCGGGGCGGGCGAGCCCCTGGTGCTGCTCAAAAGCGACGGGCGGGTGGCGGAAGTCGCGCCGGACGTGGCGCGTCGGGCTAAAAACAGCCCCCTGACGCTCTCCCGCAAGGCCGCTTCCCTGCAAACGGGGCAGGCCAGCCTGTCCGCCCTCACGGAAGTCTACTATCCGCCCATGGGACTCGGCTTCGAGCCGCGCCAGCGCAATCTGGCCCTTTTTCGCCTGACCACGCCCGTGGCCGGGCCGGACGCTCGCCCGGCCGGATTCCTCATCCTGTCCGTCGACGCCCGGGCCGTCCGCAACATCCTGTCGCTGTACAACTCGCCCCAGTCCCCGATCCTGGGTTTTCGCCGCACCAGGGAAAACCGGCAAAGCATTTTCGTGGACGGCCACGGCTGGATGCTCTTCCAATCCGAAGACCTGGCGGAACCGACGCGCGAGATATCGGTTGCCGGCGTCAAACCGGGGCTCTCCGGCGACATGGGCAGTCCCGGCTTCGACGGCGCGTTCCGCCCGGCCCCGGACCATCAAGCCTACTGGCGCATGATCGAGGCCATCAGCCAGGGGCATGCCGGCATGGAACGCGCCGAACCGGGTTTCGGCCCGCCCAAGATCGCCCCCAGCGACGACTTCGTCGGCTACGCGCCGGTGCGCTTTGCCGGCACGCCGGGCGACAAGCCCGAGGTCGTTGGCGGCATCATCTATATCGACCGCAGTTTGCTGCCGCGCGCGGCCCAGTTCAACCAGGGCAACATTCTTTTTCTGGCCACGGTCGTCGGGGCGCTCGTCATGGCCGCCCTGATCGTCGTGCTGTCCGGCCGCATCGCCCGGCCGATGACGCGCCTTGCCGATGCCTTGCGGGAAATGCGCCACGAAGGCCATCTGCGGGAACTCGAACCGCCGGGCGGCGGAGCCGAGACCACCCGGCTCGGGCGCGTCTGCAACCGGCTCATCGCGGCCCTGCGCGCCAGGGAAGTGACCGTCGATGACGGCCGCGAGGCCGCGACGCGCGAGGCCCATCCCTCGGAAATGCCCCTGCCGAACGCGCCGGAAGCGCGCCAAACACCAAACGCGCCCCCTGTCGCGCCCGCTCCCGCTCCCGATCCGTTCGGCGACGCCTCCCTGTCCGAGCGCCAGCGCGCCGCCCTCCTCGCCCTGCTCGATCGCGGCGTCTTCTCGCGCCAGGACTACCAGGAGGCCGGCGGCGACATCCCCCAGCGCACGGCCCAGCACGACCTGCAAGACCTCGTCGGCCGGGGCGTCCTGGACAAGGACGGCCGGGGACCGGCCACCCGCTACCGCCTGCGCCGGGCATCGAACGGGGCATGACGCGCCGCCTTCCCCTTCGCCGCGAACGTTGGTAAAAGGCGGCATATCCTTCCCTGGAGGTCTTTTATGCTGGCGGAATGCGTTCTTCTCGCCTGCGTGGCGTTTTTCGGCCTGCCTGTGCCGGCTGTGGCGGCTCCCCCGGCGTCCGACGAGTTCACCACCTCGGGCGGCCCGTTGCGCATCTTTTTCATCGGCCACGGCTCCCTGCGCTTCGAATACGACGGCAAGGAGATCTACGTGGACCCCTTCGGCCAGGTGGGCGATTACGGAACCATGCCCCCGGCCGATCTGGTGCTGCTCACCCACGAGCACGGCGACCATCTGGACCCCGAATCCATCGCCAAGATCGCCGGACCGGAAACAGCCATCGTCCTGACCGGCCCCTGTCTGGAAAAGCTCGGCCGGGGCACGGTGATGGAAAACGGCCAGCAAACGACCGCCGCCGGCATCCCCGTCGCGGCCGTGCCGGCCTACAACATCAAGCACATGCGCTCGCCGGGAACGCCCTTCCACCCCAAGGGCCGGGGCAACGGCTACGTCCTGACCTTCGGCGACCTGCGCGTCTACGTGGCCGGGGATACGGAAAACATCCCCGAGATGGCCAACCTCAAAAACATCGACATCGCCTTCCTGCCCATGAACCTGCCCTACACCATGACGCCGGAGATGGCGGCGGATGCGGCGCAAATGTTCAAGCCCAAGGTCCTCTATCCCTACCACTACGGCGAAACGGACCCGGCCAGGCTCGTGACCCTGCTCAAGGATTCGGGCATCGACGTGCGGGTGCGCGAACTGCGGTAGGTTGCGAATAGGGAGAAGAGGGTGCGAGAGGGGAAACCCTTTGAAAAGGGTTCTCCCCTCTCGCGCTCTCCCCTTCCTAAACTTTTTATCTATTGAAATAACGCATCATTCAGATCCCCTGAGTAAAGAAATATTCCTCAGAAAAGATTTCACCCTATCGTTACGAGAACGACCGCCCCGCCTTCCCTTTCGGTTTTGCCGCGACCATGATAACGAGCCGCGCGGGGACGGCGCGCGGCCGTCCAAAAGGAGAATCGTCCGCCCATGAACGTCCTTTTCGCCAATCTGGCCGGGGTCAAGGTCGATCCCGACGGCAAGGTCCGCCACTTCATCAAGGCCGGCTCCCGCTGGCCCATGACCATCGGCTACGCCAAGTCCGTCGATTACTATCCCTTCCCCTTCTGGCTGGCCTACGCCCTGGCCCTCTGCAAACGTGACACCAAGGCCTCCTGCTCCGGCCTCGACGGCGTGGTCATGGACTTCACCGACGCCGAAATGCTCGTGGAGGTCAAACGCCGCAAGCCCGACCTTATCGTCACCGAGCTGGCCGCCCTGACCCTGGCCGACGACCTGCTCTTTCTGGAAAGGCTCAAGCGGGAAACCGGCTGCCGGGTCCTCGTGGCCGGCAACCACGCCACCGTGGCCGCCGAGGCCTTGCTGGCCGAAAACCCCTGCCTCGACTTCGCCGCCATCGGCGAATACGAAATGACGGTCAAGGACGTCATCGAGGCGCTTATGGCCGGCCGCGGAGACCTCTCCGACATCCAGGGGCTCGTGTGCCGCAAGGACGGCCACGTCGTGAACACCGGCCGGCGCGAACTCCTGGCCGACCTGGACAGCCTGCCCTTCCCCGACCGCGAGGATTTCCCGGCCACCATCTACCCGGACTTCACCCTCTATTCGCCCTGCATCAACATCGTCTCCTCGCGCGGTTGCCCCTGCGGCTGCGTCTACTGCCAGGAGCGCCACATCATGTACGCCTCGCCGCGCTACCGCGCCCGCGATCCGCAAAAAGTGGCCGAGGAGATGGAATATTGCATCAAGCGTTTCGGGGCCAAGCAGTTCTACTTCGACGACCAGAGCTTCGTGGTCAAAAAATCCCACGTGCTCGGCATCTGCGCCGCCATCAAGGAACGCGGGCTCAAAATCCCCTGGACCGTCATGGGCGACGCCATGTTCGTGGACCGGGAGACGCTTTTCGCCATGGCCGACGCCGGCTGCATCGGCATGAAGTTCGGCGTGGAATCGGCCGATCCGGGCATCCTCAAGGCCATCGGCAAGCCGCTCGACCTCGACAAATGCCGGCAGGTGGTCAAATGGTGCCGGGAATGCGGCATCCGCACCCACGCCACCTTCTGTCTGGGACTGCCCGGCGAGACCGAGGAAACCATCAAGAAGTCCCTGGCCTTCATGGAGGAACTCGACGCCGACACGGCGCAGGTGTCCAAGGCCGTGCCCTACCCCGGCACGCCCATGTACGCCTGGGCCAGCGAACAGGGCTACCTGGTGGCCAAGGACCTGACCAGCTTCGACGGCATGGGCTCCTGCGTGGTGGGATATCCGGACCTGCCGGCCGCCGAGATCGACCGCTGGTACGCCATTTTCTCCCGCCGCGTGGCCAAAAAGAAGCTGCTCAAATACTTAAGCGAGCCCGGCCAGAGCCTGTCGATCCTCATGGAGATGGGCCGGCGCAAGGGCGTCGCCAGCGTGCTGAAATCCGCCTGGACCTTCGTCACCCGGGCGTTTCGGTAGGAAAAGAAAAGACGCCTCCGGCGGCCAGGGGGAAACTTTTTGAAAAAAGTTTCCCCCTGGACCCCCTTCAAAAACTTTTTCCGGCTTTGGATGATGTGATCTGACAGTGTCGCCCCAACGGGGCGACGGCGTGGTGGGGTGCGGGGGAGGCGGAGCCTCCCCCGCCTGCCTGCCGAACTACACCTCGCCCAGGATGTCGGCCAGGGCGGAAGCGAAGAGTTTCAGATCCTCCTGCTCGATGACCAGGGGCGGCAGCAGCCGCAGCACGTTGCCCTGGGTGAGGTTCAGCACGAACCCGCGATCGAGCAGTTTCTTCCAGACATCGCTTCCGGGGAAGGTCAGCACGATGCCGAGCATGAGTCCCATGCCCCGAATCGTCTCGATCTTGCCGGGGCACTGGGCCTTCACATCCTCGAACAGGGCCATGGCGAAGTCACCCATGCGCGCCGCCCGCTCGGCCAGACAGTCGTCGCGCATGATGGCCAGGGTCTTGGTCGCGGCGGCCGACACCAGCGCCCCGCCGCCGAACGTGGTGGCGTGGGCTCCCGGCGCGAATCCGGCCGCGACGGCGTCCGTGGCCAGCACCGCGCCCATGGGCAATCCGTTGGCCAGGGCCTTGGAGCAGGTGAAAACATCCGGCTCGACGCCATAGTGCTGGAAGGCCCAGAACCGGCCCGACCGGCACATGCCGCACTGCACCTCGTCGCACATGAAAAGGATGTCCTTTTCCTTGCACAGGGCCGCCAGGGTGGTCACGTACTCCTTGGACAACGGATTCACGCCGCCCTCGCCCTGGATGCACTCCACCAGCACCGCCGCCGTGTGCGGCCCGATGGCGGCCCGCATGGCTTCGATGTCGCCGGACGGCACGGTGATGAAGCCTTCCGGCAGCGGATCGAAGCCGAACTTGATCTTGTCCTGGCCGGTGGCCGTCAACGTGGCCAGGGTGCGGCCGTGGAAGGAATGCGTCAGCGTGATGATCTCGTAGGCATCGCGCTCCTTGACCGTGCGCATGTAACGCCGGGCCAGCTTGATGGCCCCCTCGTTGGCCTCGGCCCCGGAATTGCAAAAAAACACCTTGCCGGCATGGCAGGTGGCCTTGAGGGCCTCGGCCAGCTCCACCTGCTCGCGCTGGTAAAAAAGGTTGCTCACATGCACGAGCTCGCGGGCCTTGGCCGCGATCACCTCGGCGATCTCTTCGCGGCAATGCCCCAGGTTGCACACGGCAATGCCGCCCAAAAGGTCGATGTATTCACGGCCATCGAGATCATACAGACGGCACCCCTTGGCCGCGGACACGGCCAACGGATACCGGCCATAGGTGCTCATGACCGCTGCCTGCTCCCGCGCTTTCAGCGCGTCGAACGCCTCGCTCATCGCATTCCTCCTTGGGGTGCGGTTGGAGTGGAATTCCGGGGGAGGGAGCCCCTTTTTGCAAAAAGGGGCTCCCTCCCCCGGACCCCCACCCTCCCCAAAAACTCTTCATGGGGGGGTATTCCCGGACAATCCAATGTTTTCAGACAGCGCTTCGCCGCTGGCGCGCCTTGTTGCCGCAATCGTGTTTGGCGTACGGCCCGAACACCGTGAAAGTTTTTGGGAGGGGTCCAGGGGGACCTTTTTTTCAAAAAAGGTCCCCCTGGCCGCCGGAGGCCTCATCCTCACGCCTTGCCGGTGTGGCCGAAGCCGCCGCTGCCGCGCGAGGTGTCCCCGAGTTCCTCCACGGGCGTGATGACGGGGCGCACGATGGGCGCGAGCACCAGCTGGGCGATACGCTCGTGGCGCGCGATGGTGACCGGCTCCTTGGACGTGTTGAGCAGCCACACCGTGATTTCGCCCCGGTAGTCCGGGTCGATGACGCCCACGCCCTGGGCCACGGTCAGGCCGTGCTTGGCCCCGAGCCCGGAGCGGGAATAGACGAAGCCGGCCACGTCCGGGGCGTCGATCTCGATGGCGATGCCGGTCGGCACGGCCACCCGATCGCCCGGGGCGACGGTGAGCCGGTCCGTGTCGATGGCCGCGCGCAGGTCCAGGCCGGCCGAGCCGGGCGTGGCCACGGTGGGCGGGTTGTCGCGGCTTTCGTCGCGTAAAAACTTGATGCGCAGGATGCTTGTTGCGGCGGGCACGTGGACGACCTCCGGGCTGTTGAAATAAGGGCGATAACCTACCGTATCTGTTGATTTTGTAAACGGAAATTAACCCATTGAAATAACGGCTTTTTTCAGAGCGGTGTCATGGACGTGACGTTTTGGAACCGGCCTTGCAATTTGAATGGCCTTGTGGATAGATGCCCGCAAGGCGCCGATATTGCGCGGCGATGCGCGCCGCGTCGGAATACGCCGTAAGAGGGGAAATGCATGCAGCCGTTACGCGTTTATAGCGTTGTGCCGAAGTTGCCGCCCAAACTCAACGCGCTTTGGGATCTGGCCTACAACCTGCTTTTTTCCTGGAATGACGACATCACAACGCTTTTCGCCCAGGTGGACCGAAAGCTGTGGCGCGAGTGCTCGGGCAACCCGGTGGGCTTCCTCAACAAGCTGCCGCAAAAAACCCTGGAAAACCTGGCCGAGGACGACTTCTTCGTCGAGCGGGTGCGCGACCTGCGCCAGACCCTCGAAACCTACCTCTCCCGGAAAACAACCTCCATTCCCTTTCCGGACCGCGACGGCCAACCGGTAGTGGCCTATTTCAGCCTGGAATACGGCATCAGCGCCTGCCTGCCCGTCTACTCGGGGGGACTCGGCATCCTGGCCGGCGACCACCTCAAATCGGCCAGCGACCTGTGCGTGCCCCTGGTCGGCATCGGCCTGTGCTACCAGCAAGGCTACTTCCGCCAGTACCTGACGGCCGACGGCTGGCAGCAGGAACGCTACCCCATTTACGATTTCCAGCAGATGCCGCTGTCGCTTTGTAAAAACGAGGCCGGCGCGCCCATCATGATCCACGTCGACCTCAAGGGCGAACGGGTCCATGCCCAGATTTGGAAAGCCCAGGTCGGCCGGGTGCCGCTCTACCTCATGGACACCAACGTGCCGGAAAACCAGCCCGCCTCGCGCCAGCTCACCAACCGGCTCTACGGCGGCGACCTGGAAACCCGCGTGCGCCAGGAATACCTGCTCGGCATCGGCGGCATCCGGGCCCTGGAAGCGCTCTCGCTCAAGCCCAAGGTCATCCACATGAACGAAGGCCATTCCGCCTTCGCCGGGCTCGAACGCATCGCCATCTTCATGGACAAGCACAAGCTGTCCTTCGAGGCCGCCATGGAACTCGTGGCCTCGAGCTCCATTTTCACCACCCACACGCCCGTGCCCGCCGGCAACGACCGCTTTCCGCCGGACCTGATCCAGGCCTATTTCGAGGATTACGCCAAACGCCTGGGCCTGGCCTTCAAGGTGCTCATGGCCCTCGGCCGCGAGGACCCGCGAAACGACGCCGAACACTTCTGCATGCCGGTTCTGGCGCTCAAGCTCTCGCGCTTCAACAACGGCGTCTCCAAACTCCACGGCGTTGTCTCGCGCAAGATGTGGAACCGCGTCTGGAACCAGTACCCCGTCGAGGACGTGCCCATCGGCGCGCTGACCAACGGCGTGCACGTGCCGACCTGGGTGGCCCAGGACATGGCCGCCCTCTACGACCGCTACTTCGGGGTCAACTGGCGTGAAGATCCGGACACCAACCGCGTCTTCGCCCAGACCTACCTGATCTCCGACGCCGAACTGTGGCGCACCCACGAACGGCTGCGCGAGCGGCTGGTCGGCTACGTGCGCGAGCGGCTGCGCGATCAGCTGCTGGCCCGGGGCGCCAGGCGCGCGGAATTGCAAAGCGCCGAGGAAGTCCTCGATCCCCAGACGCTGACCATCGGCTTCGCCCGCCGCTTCGCCACCTACAAGCGGGCCAACCTGCTGCTCAGCGACAAGGCGCGGCTGCTCAAGATCCTCTCCAACACCGACCACCCCGTGCAGTTCATCTTCGCCGGCAAAGCCCACCCCCACGACAACGAAGGCAAGAAAATCATCCAGGAACTGGTGCAGCTCTGCCAGAGCTCCCAGTGCCGCTTCAACATGGTCTTCCTCGAAGACTACGACATGGAAATCGCCAGCTACCTCGTGCAGGGCGTGGACGTGTGGCTCAATACGCCCCGCCGGCCGCTGGAAGCCTGCGGCACCAGCGGCATGAAAGCCATGTGCAACGGCGTGCTCAACTACAGCACCCTCGACGGCTGGTGGGCCGAAGCCTGGAAACCCGACAACAGCGTGGGCTGGGCCATCGGACAGGGCGAAGAATACGAGGACGGCGGCTACCAGGACTTCGTGGAGAGCCAGACCCTCTACAATATCCTGGAAAACGAAATCATCCCGACCTTCTACGACCGCGGGCACCACGGCAACCTGCCGCGCAACTGGATCCACAAGATGAAGGACTCCATCAGCCAGCTCGCCCCTCACTACAACTCCCACCGCATGGTCGAAGACTACGCCCGCGTGGCCTACGTGCCGGCGCTGGAAAACTACAACCGGCTGACCCGCGACGACTGCGCCGCCGCCAAAAACCTCGCCTCCTGGCGCATGGACATGATGACCAAATGGAGCAGCCTCGATATCCGCAACATCCGCTCCGAAGACCCTGAAGAGCTCCACGTCGGCGACCCGGTGCTGGTGCGGGCCGAAGTGCACTTAAACGGCATCCGGCCCCAGGACCTCGAGGTCCAGATCTACGCCGGCCGGCTGGACTACGAAGGCAAATTCGCCCAGCGCGAAACCGTCAACATGCAGACCACCGAAACCACCCCCGACGGCTGGCACGTTTATACCGGCAAGATCCAACCCACCGAGGCCGGCCGCTTCGGCTATACCGTGCGCATCCTGCCCCACCACCCGCTGCTGCTCGACTCCCATTCCCTGGGCCTGATCCGCTGGGCCTCGGCCTAACGGGGATGGGCTGGGGCGCTGCCCCAGACCCCGGCAGAGGCTCCGCCTCCGCACTCCGCCGGGGGGCTTGATGCCCCCCGGTCCCCCCTTTACCGGGTTGGGATGACGGGTGGCGATACGGGGCAGCGCCCTGGCGGGGTACAGGAGCGGAGCCCCGTCTATCCCTTCCCGCGCCCCTCCGCTCGTGCGACCGATCGGCTAGGCCAACATCTCGTCGATAAGGCGTTTGAGATTCTCGGCTTCTTCGGTCAGGCCGGCCACGGCTTCGCCGGCGTGTTCCATGGCCACGGCGGTTTCCTCGGAGATGTGGCTTATGGAGTCCATAGTGTTGCTGATCTGTTCGCTGACGGCCGATTGTTCCTCGGCGGCGGCGGCAATGGAGCTGATCTGGTCCGCCGAAGCGCCGACGAGGGAGACGATGCCGGTCAGGGCGTCGCCCGATCCACGGGCCAGGACATCGGCCTTTTCGATGGCTTCCGCGGCTTCCCGAACGCTTTCCACGTGTTCGCGGGTGCCTTGTTGGATGGCGGTGATGGCTTGTTCCACTTCGGTGGTGGCCTGCATGGTTTTTTCGGCCAGCTTGCGCACCTCGTCGGCGACCACGGCGAAGCCCCGGCCGGCGTCGCCGGCCCGGGCGGCCTCGATGGCGGCGTTTAGGGCCAGAAGGTTGGTCTGGTCGGCAATATCGGAGATGACGCCGATGACAGCGCCGATGCCCTGGGCCTCTTTGCCGAGCGCGGTGATGTCTTCGCGCAGGGACTCGGCCCGCTGCCGAATGGAGCCGATCATGGCCACCAGGTCGAGCACGGATTTGGAGCCTTGGGAGGCGCGGTCGCGGGCGTCGCCGGCGGTGGACACGGCATCGGCGGCGTTCTGGGCCACGTCGAGCACCACCTTGTTCATTTCGGTGATGGCCAGGGAGGTTTCCTTGGCCGCGTCCTTCTGGACGTGTGAACCGTCCCGCGCCTGTTGGACTTTTTCGGACAGGGAGGCCGAGGCATCGCCCATCCGGGCCAGCACGCCCTCCAGGGTGCGGGCGGCGGCGGCGGCGCCTTCGCGGCGGGCGGCCAGGGCTTCCTCCCGGGCCGTTTCCGCCTCGGCCAGGCATGTTCCGGCGCGCTCGGCCTCGCAGGCCGCCTCGCAGCTCTTCTGGTCGGCCTCGGCGATCTTGTGCTTGAGGTTTTCCACGAGGGTGCACAGCGACCGGCCGAGTTGGGTGATCTCGTCCACACGGCCTTTTTGGGTCCGCTGGTCCACGCGTTGGTGGATATCCTGGCAAGCGTCCATATCGCCGGCCGCGATATGCTCGCTGCGGACGGAAATGAAGGCCAGGCGGTCGATGATGGTGCGCTTCATGAAAAGCCACAGCGCCGCGACCAAAGCCAGCAGGCCGCCCAGGGACAGCAGGCCCGCCTTGACTTCGGCTCCCTTGAGCGCCGCCATTTCAGAGCCGACGTCTTCCACCGTGACCATCGCCCCGAGGATCTCCCTGCTTGCGCCGTGGCAATGGTGGCATTCGGGAGCGTTTTTCACCGGACGCGCGGTGACGAACGACGGCTTGCCGTTCACGGTTTCCAGGTCGGCGGCGTCCTGGCCCTTCGTAAGGGCCGTGTCGAGCAGCGCGGCGATCCCGGGACCGGGCAGGGTCCGGGTCAACGGTTGCCGCAAGGCTTCCTTGCGTGTGGCGTAGGTGGCCTCGCCGCGAAAATCGGTCAGATACGCCTGCAACCGGCCGCGCGTGCCGGCGATCAGGGAAAACTGGCTGATGGTGGTTTCGTTGTCGCCCAGGCGCATGGGTTCGCCGACCACGAGTTCGATCAGCCGGGCCGAGCGCCGGGCCGCCTCGCGGATGCGGTTCAGGGTCATTTCGCGCTGCCAAAGCGTGTTGGCGGCGAACAGTCCGGCCAGCACGACAGCGGCCACGAACAGGACCAGAAGCAGGGCCTTGACTCCGAGGGAACTGGTGCGTTTGGACATGGCGGCCTCCGCGCGCAACGTTTCACGCGCCGCGAGGTTTAAGTTGGCAACGCCCGGGCGCGGGGACGAAAGGCGTCAATGCGCGCCTGCCCGCAAAAGCGGCTTGTAGCCGAAGGCGCGCACGCGTGTGTCATTATGGCAGTCCCGGCAATCGGCCACGGTGAGCTTGCCCTTGATGTCGGCCGGGTCCTGGGAGGCGACATGGGCCGATCCGGGGCCATGGCAGACCTCGCAGCCGGCCTCGGCCATCTCCGGCGTGGCGGCGAAGCTCGTGAAGCCCCCCGGCTTGCCGTAGCCCGTGGTGTGGCAGCCAAAGCAGCCGGTGAGTTCCTCGGGGGTGAGTTTGCCCGCCATGCGGCGCAGGCTCACGCAGGAATGAGCCTTTTTGGAATGCTTCATAAAGGCATCGTACTGTGCGGCATGGCAGCCGGCGCAGGCCTTGGAGCCTACGTAGCGGAGAGGCGGGGCGGGCTCGCCGTCGCTGACGCCGGGACATAGCGCCGTGATAGCGACGGCGACCAGGCCTACGAGAAATCGCCATCCCATAGTTGGACTCCTTCTGGGGGCGAGCATCGCGGCATCGCCACGCCGCGTGAGCCGCCGGCAGGGGGCGGTGGATCACGCGAAAATCGTGTTCTCGTGACGGACAAGAGCAAAATGCATACCGGCCAACCACTATCGGCACGACAAAAGCGCACGGGAGGCGCGGCGGGAAAGGATTCCGGGATCTGACGCGGCTAATCGGGCCGCGTCATTGAGGATTGTTCAGAGCAAAAACGGGCGGAACGCGGGAAAGGACGGGCGTGGACGAAAACGGACGCCGGAGCGGAAACACGCTTCTGGTGCTTTTTGTCACAAAAGACACGAATCGGTGTGTCACCTGTTAGCCCCGGGCCTGTGCAAACAAGCCCGGCGGGTCACATGATGGCGTATTCGCGGATCTTGCGGTAGAGCGTCTTGCGCGAGATGCCGAGCGCCGTGGCGGCCAGGGTGCGGTTGTTGGCGAAGCAGGCCAGGACCTTGGCGATGTGCTCGCGCTCCACGGCCTCAAGCGACAGGAAGTCGTTTTCGCCCTCGGTCTGCATGGACAGTTCGCGCGGCAGGGCGTTTTCCGTGATCACCCCGTTCTCGGCCAGGATCACGCCGCGTTCGATGACGTTGCGCAGCTCCCGGATGTTGCCCGGCCACTGGTAGTTGATAAGGCAGGCCATGGCGCGGTCGGACACGCGGTAGGTGCCGCCGGCCTGGACCCGGCCCAGGAAATACTCGACCAAAAGCGGGATGTCTTCCTTGCGCTCCCGAAGCGGCGGCAGCTCGATGTTGAAGACGTTGATGCGGTGATAGAGCGCCTCGTGGAACCGCCCGGCCTCGACCTCCTTGGCCAGGTTGCGGTTGGTGGCGAAGATCAGGCGCAAATCCGTGGTGCGCTCGTCCTTGTCGCCCACCCGGCGGTAGGTCTTGTTCTCCAGGGTGCGCAGGAGCGAGGCCTGGACCTCCATGGGCAGCTCCCCGATCTCGTCGAGAAAAAGCGTGCCCTTGTTGGCGAAGGTCATAAGCCCTTCGCGGTTCTCCATGGCCCCGGTAAAAGATCCCTTGACGTAGCCGAACAATTCCGAGCGGGCCAGCTCCTTTTGCAGGGTGGCGCAGTTCTTGATGACGTAGGGCTTGTCCGCCCGCTTGGACCGCGCCTGGATGGCCGTGGCCGCAACTTCCTTGCCGGCCCCGGACTCGCCGGTGATGAGCACGGGCACATCGGTGGGCGCGACCTTGTCGATGAGGAAGCGGATCTGCTTGATGGCGGCCGAATTGCCCACGATCTGCTGGGGCTGGCCCTGGTTCTGGGCATGCTTGAGCTGGCGGTTCTCGAAGCGCAGGCAGGCCCGCTGGTAGGCCCGCTCCACGATGAGCTCCAGCTCCTCCAGATTGAAGGGCTTGGTGATGTAGTCGTAGGCCCCGAGCTTCATGGCCTCCACGGCCGAGTCGATGTTGCCGTGGCCGGTGATGATGATGACCTCGACGTCCGGAGAATGCTGGCGGATCTCCACCAGCACGTCCAGGCCGTCGGCGTCGGGCAGGCGCAGGTCGAGCACCACCACTTCGTAGGTGTTGCGCCGCAGCATCTCCCGGGCCTGATGCGCCGTTTCCGCCGCCGCCACGGCCCGGGCCGGGGAGGACAATTCCTTTTTGAGCAATTTGCCGATGGAAGGCTCGTCATCCACCACCAGCACGCTGTAGGAGGGGTTGCTCACGATGTTTTGTCCGTGTTGACGGGGAGCTTGACGATAAAGACCGAGCCCTCGCCGGGCTTGCTTTTGACCGTAATCTCGCCCTGGTGTTTGTTCACGATGGTCATGCAGGTGGAAAGCCCGATGCCGATGCCCTTGCCGGCCCGCTTGGTGGTGAAAAAGGGTTCGAACAGCTTGTCCATGTTTTCCTTGGGGACGCCGCAGCCGGAATCCTCCACGGACAGGCAGACCGCGCCGGAGGCTTCCTGGAAGGTGGTGATGATGATGTGGCCGGGCCCGACGATGGCGTCCATGGCGTTGACCAGGAGGTTCAGCATCACCTGCTTGATCTGGTGCTCGTCGCCGGAAACCATGGGCAGGTCCTCGCACAGCTCCGTGCGCACGGTGATCTTGGCCTGATTGCGCTGCCTGAGGTGGCTGCGCAGGAGCTTGAGCGTGTCCTCGACCACGGCGTTCAAGCTCACCGGGGAAAAGCTCACGGTCTTGTGCCGGCTGAAGGTGAGAAGCGTGGTGACGATGTCCTGGCAGCGGCGGCACTCCTGCAGGATGGTGGTGACGTAGTCCTCCACATCGTCCATCACGGCGGGATCGACCGTTTCGCGCAGGGTCGGCAGCCGCCGGCGCAAGCCCTCGGCGAAACCGAAGATGGCGGTGAGCGGATTGTTGACCTCGTGGGCCACGCCCGTGGCCAGCATGCCGATGGTGGCCATCTTCTCGGCCTGGTAGAACTTGGCCTGGTATTCCTTTTCCCGCGTCACGTCGCGTTTGAAGACCAGGATATGCTGCTCGGGGTCGTCGGGGTGGTGGATGGGCGAGGCCACCATCTCGAATTGGATGTTCTTGCCGTTGATCTTGAAAATCGCGGTTTCGCGGCAGATGTCGCCGGTGGCGAAGGATCTCTGGGCCGGACAGTTCGGGCAGGGGTGGTTCTCGCCGCGAAAGATCTCGTAGCAGAATTTCCCTTCCGGCGCGGGATCGGGAAAGACCTGCCGGAAGACGTGGTTGACCGACAGGATGCGCAGGTCAGGGGTGAGCACCATCATGATGTCGGTGATGCCGTCGAGGATGGCGGCTATCTCGCGACGTCGCTGGGAGGACTGGGTATTGGCGTCCTTCAAGGCTTCGATGGTCTGACGCAGCTCCTGGAAAAAACCGAGCTTGCTGTGCTCGATGCCGATGAGATCCTCGAGGGACGGCGCCCGCCAGGGCATCACCAGGCCTCCTGGCAGATGCCAAGAAGCGACTCCCAGGTGACGGGGCGTGGATTGGTCAGGGTGCAGGCGTCGTTGACCGCCGTGCGGGCGATGGTCTCCAGGCAGCCCTTGTCCGGCAGGATGTCGCGCAGGCGCACCGGCACCCCGAGGTCGGCGTAGAACCGCTCCAGCCAGTTGATGCCGGCCATGGCGATGTATTCCGAGGAGCACATGCGCGGACCGCAGACGATGCGGCCGATGGTGGCCAGCTTGTCCAGGCTCGTCGGCAGGTTGTAGCGCATGACCGCCGGCAGCAGGATGGGATGGACCAGGCCGTGGAGCACGTCGAACATGCCGCCCAGCGAATGGGCCAGGGAATGGCCGATGCCGAGCCCGGCGTTGGAAAAGGACATGCCGGCCGAGGTGGCGGCGATGCTCAGGTTCTCCAAGGCCTCGATGGACCGGTCGGCCAGGGCGGCCGGGAGGTTGCGCATGATAAGGCGCATGGCTTTTAAGGCCTGCACCTCGGTAAAGGGCGAGGCCAGAAGCGACAGGTAGGACTCCACGGCGTGGGCGAAGGCGTCGATGGCCGAGGCGATGATGAGGTGTTCGCTTTTGGTCAGGAGAACCAGCGGGTCGATGATGGAAATGTTGGGCACGAGCGAGCGGCTGATGATGGACATCTTCACCTGGCGCTCGACGTCGGTGATGATGCAGAACTGGGAGATGTCCGAGCCCGAGCCGGCCGTGGTCGGCATGAAGATCATGGGGGGCAGGGGCCGCATGATGCGGTTGGCCCCTTCGTAGTCGCTGATGCGGCCGCCGTTGCCGACGATGGTGGCGATGCCTTTGCCCGCGTCCATGGGGCTGCCGCCGCCCACGGCGATGATGACGTCGGCCCGCTCGCGGGCGTAGATTTCCGCGCCTTCATGGATCTGGTAATCGCGCGGATTGGAATTGACGGCGTCGTAATAGATCCATTCGAGGCCGTTGTCGCGCAGGATGTCCATGATCCGGTCCACCCAGCCGGCCGCGACGAGCCCCTGGTCGCTGACGAGCAACACCCGGCGTCCGCCCAGGCGCTTGGCGCAGGAAGCCAGGTGGACGATGCTGCCCCGACCGAAGATGATCTCTGGGATGGCGAACTTGCTGATCCGCATGGCGCTCCTTGGCGGGTGGGACGAACGGGGTTGCGGGCGCATGGAGCGCACGCCGGGACGATCGCATCCGCCCCGAACGGGAAGGCTGGCGTTTCCTTTTGACACGAAATTATAACGCCACGGTTTCAAAGGTCAAGCGAAGCCGCCGCCAAGCCTTTCCGCCAGGCCTTTTCGGCGACCTTTTCGGCGAGCTTTTCCAAAACCTCCCGGGATTCCTCACGGAAGATCCCCGGATACGCGCGCGGACATCTCTAGCCATCGTTGAAGCGCGCCACGAATTCCAGCAGCGTGATCCCGAGGGCCTGGCATATGGCCTCCAATTCGATCAGGTCGATGCGCCGCTGGCCGCTTTCGTACTTGCTCACGTAGGATTGCGGATATCCCAAGCGCGCGGCCAACTCGGTCTGGCGCAATCCGGCCTCCTTGCGGAGCGAAAGCAGAAGAGCGCGGAAACACTCGTAGCGCCGCGTGTAACTAATACGCTTCACGAGTTTCACATAGGATGCGTTGCACAATATCCCAAAACAGGATATTTGGGATCGGAAGAAATGATTCGGGGAAAGCGAATGTTTTTCGCCGGGAAAGACGGCCCGGGGCAAAAAAAAGCATTTGCCGGCATTGTCTCCCTGTTTCGAAAGCCCAGCAGGGGGAAGACGACACACAACAACGGAAAGAAAACGTTCTTCCCGCCAGGCAGGGACCGAGCATTATGAAGTTTAAAATGCCCTCGCGAGCAAACTCTCTGTTAAATCCTATCCTTTTTTATTCTCATCCCCCCCTCCGGGGCCGACTGGCCCGAAATGAGTATCCTTCAATTCACGTGAAATAGACAGAGGCTTTTTCTCGCCGTCGCGCGACCGGGGTGGGCAACAGCGCGGCCCGGCGCGCCCTGTGTCGCGCCGCAACGAGAAGCACCACCGCTCTCGGCAAGGCTGCGGGCGCGGGAAAGCAGCAATCCTCCGGACACAAGAACTTCTTTAAATTAATATCATAACTATAATGCCAAAAAAATACATGCTTATACATTTGCGTGCCCAACACAATCCATAGCGACAAAGGAGGAAATGGACACAAAACTTACTGTATATCCACAGGCGTCGTACAACCATCAGTTTATTCCAAGAGACAGACCGAACATGGCGGCATTTGCCTTTGAGCCCGTTATCCATAGGGCAAACACCATTGCCGTCTTTTTGACGATACAGCGCGCAACAAAAGGAGAATCTCATGCAATGGTTTCATAACATGCGTGTGGGGCCGAAGTTGATTGGTTCCTTCATCCTGATGTCTCTGATCGTCATGACGGTCGGCCTGCTGGGCTTGCACAACATGGGACTCATCAGCGACATGGCCGAAACGATATACAACAGGGAACTGCTGGGCGTCGCGGCCATCCGGGAGGCCAACGTCAACCTCGTCTACGCCGACCGGGCCACCAAAAATCTCATTTTGTCCACCTCGCGCGAGGAGCGCAGCAAGCTTATCGAACACATCGACGCCTACAAGAAAAGCTATGTGCGGCAGATGGCCATAGCCCGGCCCCTGTTCGCTTCCGAAGAAGGCAAGTCCATGCTGAACCGGCTCGAGGCGGCTTGGCAAGACCTGACCCCGGTATGGGACCAGATCGTCAAGGCCACCCAAAGCGAGAACCTTGAGACGGACCGGGCCTCGGTGGCCTTGTCCATGGGGGCCGGCCGCGAAAAGACCCGGGCCTTGGACGGCCTCATGAGCGAGGTTGTCCGGCACAAGGAGGACAACGCCAAAAACTACGCCATGGCAGCGGAGACGCTGTATAAGCGGAGCCGCACGATGCTCACCGTGGTGCTCACCGCGGCCGTGCTGCTCGGCATGGGCCTCGGCTGGAGCATTTCCCGGGGCATCGCCGTGCCCTTGACCGCCTGCGTGGCCTTCGCCAAGGCCCTGGCCCAGGGGGACCTGACCCGCAAGCTCGATTTCGAACGGGCCGACGAAGTGGGACAGGTGTGCCAGGCCCTGCGCGAAGTGGCCCAGGCCGAAGGCGAGGTGACCGAAATCGCCGGCAAGATGGCCCATGGCGACCTGCGGGTCAGCGTGGAGAAACGCGGCCCGGTCGATACGCTCATGGAATCGTTAAACGACATGATCAAACGCCTGACCATGGTCGTCGCCGAGGTGCAAAGCGGGGCGGACAACATGGCTTCCGGGGCCCAGGAACTGAGCGCCTCGTCCGAGTCCCTGTCCCAGGGCGCGTCGGAACAGGCCGCCTCCGTGGAGGAAAGCTCCTCCTCCATGGAACAGATCAGCGGCTCCATCATACGCAACGCCGACAATGCCCGCGAGACCGAATCCCTCGCCAACAAGGCCGGACAGGACGCCAAGGAATCCGGCCAGGCCATGAACGACACCGTGGCCGCCATGCGCCAGATCGCCACCAAGATTTCCATCATCGAGGAAATCGCCCGCCAGACCGACCTGCTCGCCTTAAACGCCGCCGTAGAAGCGGCCCGGGCCGGCGAACACGGCCGGGGGTTCGCCGTGGTGGCCGCCGAGGTCAGGAAGCTCGCCGAACGCAGCCAGTCCGCCGCGGCCGAGATCAACGCCCTTTCCGCCTCGAGCCTCGACGTGGCCGAACGGGCCGGCCGGCTCCTGGAAAAGCTCGTGCCGGACATCCTCAAGACGTCCGAGCTGGTGCAGGAAATCGCCGCCGCCTCCCACGAACAGAGCTCCGGCGCGGAACTGGTCAACAAGGGGTTGCAACAGCTCGACCAGGTCGTGCAGCAAAACGCCTCGGCATCCGAAGAACTGGCGTCCACGGCCGAGGAGCTTTCCTCGCAAGCCGAACAACTCGTCAGCACGGTGGCCTTTTTCCAGACCGACGGGCAGCAAATGCGCGCGGCAAGCGCACCCGCCAGAAAAAGGACCCCGGCGGGCGTAGGCGGCAACGGCCCTAAGCCCAACCAGGGGAACAGGCTCCCGCCCGAACCGACGCCGCTGCCGCGGGCCGTCGCCGACTCGGACGACGCCCTGTTCGAACGATTCTAGCCTCGCGCCCGAAAACGGCGGGCGCGCCCCGTACGACGCCGTTTTCCACAAGCGACTCGGGCGGCTGCGCACGACATCAGCCGGAAACGCGGGTCGGCCTGAACGCCGGCCCGCAACGCGGAGAATCGCCATGGAAGAACAAACCGCCTCGGCAATCAGACGCTACCTGACCCTGACCCTCGGCCAGGGCTCCTGCTTCGCCATCGATATCTTCTCGGTCCGGGAGATCCTGGATTTCACCGACATCACGCGCGTGCCGCACATGCCCCCGGCCATGCGCGGCGTGGTCGACGTGCGGGGCGAGGCCGTGCCCGTGATGGACCTCGGCCAAAGGCTCGGACTCGGGCCCGTGGCCCAGAGCATCAACACCCGCATCGTCATCATGGAACAGGCCACGGAGGGGAAAATACGCCTCATCGGCGGACTGACGGAATCGGTCAAGGAGGTGCTGGAGCTCGACGACGCCCACATCGTGCCGCCCCCATCCATGGGCACGGCGGCGTCCGCCGCCTGCATCCGGGGCATCGGCCGGCACGGCGACAGATTCGTCATCGTGCTTGATACGCAACACCTCTTCAACCTCGACGAGGTCCTGGACCTCACCGCCGTCGTGGCCCAGGAAAACGCCGCCGACGCCGCTTGAGGCCAAAAGAAGCTGGGGGGAAGCCTTTCTGCGGAAAGGTTCCCCCCCCCCCAGCCCCCCTTTCCAAAGATTCTTGACGATACCGGGCCGTCACCGTCGGATCTGGTCCACGACGCCGCCCCGGCGCTTTGGGAAAGGATCATCAGGGCTCCGCGAAAATCCCGCCACGGCCTCGATGCGCGGGCCGAAACCGCGTGTGCATGGCCAGCCCGCCAGGCCCCCCCCTCTAGCCCCGGCCCCGGAAAGCCCCCTGTGCGACGGGCCTGTCCCGCACGCCTCTCTTCTTTCACCCGCCCCCTTTCGGCCTAGCCGCGCGGCGCGGGAATTAAGCTTCAGCGGCATCATTTCGCCATTGAACGCACTTACACGGAACGCACGCGGCGCGGCGGGACGATTCCGGCAAACACGCCGCGATTGCCCCCGTGAAAGCCGCCGAGGCTGCGGTGGCGCTTACGCTGGCCCCAGGCTCGCCGTGGCGCTTTGCAACACTCCCGAACCGGCAAAGACACAGGGCTGGCTTCAGGCAAACCTTGACAGACGCGCGTCACACACTCCAGAGGTCTTGAACCGGAAGATGTCTCTCCGGCTGACGCGCTGGCGTCAATCCATGCGCGTATCGACCATCAACGAGGAGGATAACAGCATGCGGTGGTTTCATGACATGCGAATCGCAACGAAGTTGATCGGTTCCTTCTTCCTGATATCCCTAATCGTGGCGGTGGTCGGACTGCTCGGCCTGCACAATATGTGGCGAATCAGCGAAATGGCCGAGGTCATGTATCAACGGGAATTGCTCGGGGTCGCGGCCATCAAGCAGGCCAACGTCTACCTGGTGTATGCCGACCGGGCCACGAAAAACCTTATCCTGTCCACCTCCGGCGACGAGCGGGCCAAGCTTGTCGAACGCATCGAGCATTACAAGAAACTGTTCAAGGAGCAGGTCTCCGTGGCCCGTCCGCTGTTCGTCTCCAAGGAGGGACAGGCCATGCTGGCGCGGCTCGACGCGACCTGGGACGCCCTGGTGCCGGTGTGGGAGCAGATCGTGGGCGCCACCAAAAAAGAGGCGCTCGAGGCCGACCGGGCTTCGGTGGCCCTTTCCATGGGGGCCGGCCGGGACAAGGTCCGGGCCATGGACACGCTCATGGGCGAGCTTGTCCAAAACAAGGAATCCAACGCCCAAAACCATGCCCGGGAAACGGCCGACCTCTATACGGACAGCCGGCTCACCCTCGGCATTGTCATCGCCGCGGCCGTGCTGCTCGGAATCATCCTCGGCGTCAGCATCTCCCGGGGCATTTCCAAGCCGCTCAACGCCTGCGTGGACTTCGCCCAGGGGGTTGCCCGGGGTGATCTGGGGAGCACGCTCGATGTCCGACGCGCCGACGAGGTGGGACAGGTCTGCGAGGCCCTGCGGGAAGTGGCCCGGGCCGAATCGGAGGTAACCGGGGCCGTTTCCCGCATGGCCCAGGGCGACTTGCAGGTGACCGTGGCGCCGCGTTGCGAGGCCGATGTGCTTTTGCGCTCGCTTTCCGGGCTCATCACGACCGAACGCCATGTGGCCGAGCTGGCCAGCAAAATGGCCGCCGGCGACCTGAACCTCCAGGTGAAGATCCGTTCCGAAAACGACGCGCTCATGCGGTCGCTCGGCAACATGGTGGAGCGGCTGACCGACATCGTGCGCGAGGTCCAAAGCGGCGCCGAGAACATGGCCTCCGGCGCCGAGCAGCTCAGCGCCTCCTCCGAATCCCTTTCCCAGGGCGCCTCGGAACAGGCCGCGTCCGTGGAGGAAAGCTCCTCCTCCATGGAACAGATCAGCGGTTCCATCATGCGCAACGCCGACAATGCCCGCCAGACCGAATCCCTTGCCGACAAGGCCGGACAGGACGCCAGGGAATCCGGGCAGGCCATGGTCGACACCGTGGCGGCCATGCGCCAGATCGCCACCAAGATCTCCATCATCGAGGAAATCGCCCGCCAGACCGACCTGCTCGCCTTAAACGCCGCCGTGGAAGCGGCCCGGGCCGGGGATCACGGCCGGGGATTCGCCGTGGTGGCCGCCGAGGTCAGGAAGCTCGCCGAACGCAGCCAGTCCGCCGCGGCCGAGATCAACACCCTGTCGGCCTCGAGCCTGGATGTGGCCGAACGGGCCGGCCGGCTCCTGGAAAAGCTCGTGCCGGACATCCTCAAGACCTCCGACCTGGTGCAGGAAATCGCCGCCGCCTCCCAGGAGCAAAGCCTCGGCGCGACCCAGGTCAACAAGGCGCTGCAACAACTCGACCAGGTCGTGCAGCAAAACGCCTCCGCCTCCGAAGAGCTGGCCTCCACGGCCGAGGAGCTCTCCTCGCAAGCCGAACAACTCGTCAGCACGGTGGGCTTTTTCCAGTTGGCGGGACAGGCCGGGCCCCAAAACCGCCTCGAGCGGGGGAAGGACAGGAAGCGTCTGCCGGTGGGCCTAGGCGGCAACAACCATGAACCGGCTCCCAAGCCGCCGGTCCGGGGAACGTCGATCGCCCTCGCCGGCGATGCCATGGCCGACGAGGCCCTGTTCGAACATTTCTAACCGCGACCCTTCGACGTCACGCGAGGCCCGCCGGCGCGCCGCCTGGGCGCGTCAGCGGGCCGTGCGCCGGGCGTCGAGATAGTACATGACCGGCACCACCATGCGGGAAAATATGGTGGCCGCCACCTCGCCGGCCATAAGCGATATGGCCAGGCCCTGAAAGATGGGGTCGAACAGGATCACGAAGGCCCCGCCCACCACGCTGATGGCGGTGAGTAACATGGGCCTGAAGCGCACCGCCCCGGCCTCCTCCACCGCCCGCTCCAGGGTTTCCCCCTGCCCCCGGCGCATTTCTATAAAATCCACGAGGATGATGGAGTTGCGCACAACGATGCCCGCCCCGGCGATAAAGCCGATCATGGACGTGGCCGTGAAAAAGGCCCCGGCCAGGGCATGGGCCGGAATGATGCCGATAAGCGACAGCGGGATGGGGGCCATGATGGCCAGCGGCGTGGTGTAGGAGCCGAACCAGCCCACGGTCAGGATGTAGATGAGCACCATGACCACGGCAAAGGCGATGCCCATGTCGCGGAAGACCTCATAGGTGATCTGCCACTCGCCGTCCCATTTCATGCTGTAGTCGGCGGTCTGCTCGGGCATGGACGTCCAGAGGATGGGGAGTTGCGCCTTGGACACGGTCTGCCAGGCCCCCTTGCCCTCCTTCCCGATCTTTTCCAGGGTCGCGTTGACCTTGTTCATGGCGTAGATCGGGCTTTCCTCGCGCCCGGCCACGTCGCCCGTGACGTAGATCACGGGCAGCAGGTTCTTGTGGTAGATCTGGCTCGGCTCCACGTGCTCCCGGATGGAGGCGATCTGCCCCAGCGAGACCATGCGGTCGCCCTCGCCGCGCACGGCGATGGAGCCCATGTCCCGGGCGTCGGCCCGGTCCTTGAGCGGCAGGCGCACCACAATGGGCGCGTCCTCCCGGGCCAGCTCGTCGTGCAGGAGCCCGGCCACGGTGCCGGCGATGGAGGCCGTGACATCGGAAAGAGCCCGGTCCGGGTCGATGCCGGCGGCCTGGGCCTTGTCGCGCTCCACCCGGATGACGCGCTCGGGCCGGGGATCGTCCACGTACCAGTCCACGTCCACCACGTCCGGGGTTTTCTTCATGATGTCGCGGACCTGTCGGGCCACGGCCAGCCGCCCCTGGTCGGTGGGGCCGTAGATTTCGGCCACGAGCGTCTGGATGACGGGTGGTCCGGGCGGCAGTTCCACCACCTTGATCTTGGCTCCGTATTTGGCGGCGATGGGCGAAAGCGCCTGGCGCACCTCCTTGGCGATGGGGTGGCTTTGCACCGACCGCTCGGATTTGGGCAGCAGGTTGACGGCGATTTCGGCCTCGTTCTGGCCGCTTCGCAGGTAGTAGTGGCGGATCAGCCCGTTGAAGGTCATGGGCGCGGCCGTGCCGGCGAAAAGCGTGGCCTCGGTGACGTCCGGCCGCTTAAGCACCACCGCGGCCAGCTCGCGGCACACGGCCGTGGTCTCCTCCAGGGTCGTGCCGCGCGGCATGTCCACCACCACGGAAAATTCGCTCTTGTTGTCAAAGGGCAGCATCTTGACCAGCACGCGCTTGGCCGGGAAAAGCGAACAGGCCCCGACGAAAAGAAGTCCCACCAGCCCCAGGAAGCCCCAGCGCCAAGCCGGACGTTTCAAAAGCCGGTCCATGAGCCAGAGATAGGCCCGGGTTCCGACGTCGTCCGGAATGTCGCCGTGGGGCTTGGCGTCCCCGGACCCGGGGGGCTCCGGCCGCAGCGCCCGCTTGGCCGTCCAGGGCGTGATGCAAAAGGCCACCAGCATGGAGAAGAGCATGGCCACGGACGCGCCCACGGGCATGGGCCGCATGTAGGGGCCCATGAGCCCGCCCACGTAGGCCATGGGCGCGATGGCGGCGATGACCGTGAAGGTGGCGAGGACCAGCGGCGCGCGCACCTCGCTGACCGCCTCGACGATGACGTCGGAAAGTTTCTTGCCGCGCGATCCCGGGAGCCCCAGGTGTCGCACGATGTTTTCCACGTCCACGATGGGGTCGTCGACCAGGATGCCGATGCAGAAAATGAGCGCGAAAAGGGTCACGCGGTTGAGCGTGTAGCCCATGAGCCAATAGGTGGCCAGCGTAATGGCCAGGGTCACCGGCACGGCCACCATGACCACGAGACTGGCCCGAAGCCCCAGGAAAAGGGCCACCACCCCGCCCACCGTCACGGCGGCCAGGATGAGGTGCTCCAAGAGCTCGTCCACCTTGGCCTTGGCCGTCTCGCCGTAATCGCGGGTGACGGTCAGATTGACGTCGGCCGGCAACACGTAGCCGCGCAGGCCCTTGATGCGTTTCAGGGCCTCGTCGGCGATCTTGGTGGCGTTTTCCCCGGCCCGCTTGGCAATGGCCAGGGTCACGGCCGGGTAGGCCGCGCCCGGGGCCTGGCCGTCCTTGACCAGCCCGTGGCCGGGCAGGAAAAACACGTAATCGGCCGGCTCGTCGAAGCCGTCGCGGATGGTCGCCACGTCGGCCAGGTAGACCGGCCGGCCGTTTTTGACCGCGACGACGGCACGGGACAGTTCCTTTTGGGTGCGGAAAAAATTGTCGAGACGGATGGACACCGCCTTGCCCGACTGGAAGGCGTCGCCGATGGTCTGGCCCTTGTTTTGCAAGCCGATGGCGTCGACCACGCTCACCATGTCCAGGCCCTGGGCCCGCAGCCGGTCGGGGGCGGGCTCGACCATGACCGTGCGCTTGCGCCCGCCGGTGACGGTGGTTTCGGCCACGCCCGGGATGCGGCGAACCTCCTCGCTGACGGCATTGGCCATGACGCGCAGTTGGCGGGCGTCGTAGGGGCCGCCCCAAAGCGCCGCCACCAGCACGGGCACGTCGTCGATGGAATGGGGTTTTAAAATCGGCCGGAAGCAGCCCGGCGGAATCCAGTCGAGGTGCTGGTAGAGCTTGGTGTAGGCGGCGACCAGGCTCTTTTCCATGTTCTCGCCCACCTTGAAGCGCACGACCGTCATGGCCTGGCCGGCCCCGGCCGTGGAATAGACGTACTCCACGCCCGGCACTTCCCAGAGGATGCGCTCCATGGGCGTGACGACCCGGTTCTCGATCTCCTTGGGCGTGGCCCCGGGCATGGTCACGTGGATGTCGATCATGGGCACGAGGATTTGCGGCTCTTCCTCGCTGGGCGTGGCCCACACGGCCAAAACGCCGGTCAGGACGGCGGCCAGGATGAAAAGCGGGGCCAGCTTGGAATCGACGAAAACGGCGGTGACGCGGGTGAGCCAGTCCGAATGGTGCCCGTGATGTTCCTGGCGCTCCGGCTCGGTCATTTCGCCGCTCCGGCCAGCCGGTCGCCCTCGCGCAAGGTGGCTCCGGGGTCGCAGGCCACGCGTTCGCCGTCGGCAAGACCGCTTAAGACGTCCACGAAATGCTCTCCGCCCGCGCCCTCGAAGGCCTGCGAGTCGGTCAGGTAGGTCTTGCCGTCGAACTTGGCGGCCAGGAAGGTCGCGCCGGTCTTGACCACCCGAAAGTGCAGGATGTCGTCCTTGCCGACCACGGCCACGGTGGGCAGATCGCCCCGATGGGCCAGGCAGGTTTCGGGCAGGAGCAGCTTTTCGGCGGTGCGGGCCGGCACGAACACCCGGCCGAACATGCCGGCGCGCGGCGGGCCGTCGGCTCCGGGCACGGCGTCGGGCAGGGCGCATTTGAGCTTGAAGGTGCGGCTGGCCGGGTCCACCCGGCCGACGATGGCCGAAACCGTGACGACGAAAGGCGCCGGGGCCAGGGCCGGCACCACGGCCAGGATGGTCTGGCCCTGGCGCAGGCCGGCCAGCAGCGATTCGTCCACCTGGGCGGCCAGCTCGAAGCCGCCGCCGGACTGGTCGACCAGGGCCAGGGGCGAACCGGCGGTGACGAAGGCGCCCTGGTCCACGTAGCGTCTGGCCAGGATGCCGTCGAAGGGCGCGGTGATGCGGGTGTAGGCCCGAAGCGCGGCCAGTTCGCCGGCCTTGGCGGTAACGGTGTTTTCCTGGGCCGCGGCCGCCTCGACCTGCCGGGTCAGGGACTCGTATTCGGACTGGGCCTTGTCGAAGTCCTCCTGGCTCACGACGCGCTGGGCGAGCAGCCGACGCATGCGCTCCATGGTCGTCTTGGCCAGGGAGGCCTTGGCGAGAAGCGACTGGCGTTCGCGGGAGATCTGCTCCTTGGAAGCGACAAGCCCCTGCTCCTGGCTGGTGAGGTCCTTGTCGTCGATGCGCATGATCAACTGCCCGGCGTGCAGCGCGTCGCCCTCGCGGGCGAGGACGGACTCCACCGCGCCGGACACCTTGCTGGCCAGGGTGACGCTGTTTTGCGACTCCACCTCGGCCGGAAACGACCGGCACTCCACCACGGGGCGGCGCGTCGCCGCTTTGACCGGGGCCGTAACCTCTCGCGGCGGCGTGCTTTTTTGCGGTTTCTCGCCGGAGCAGCCAACGACCAGGGCCACAAGGACAAGCAGGGGGACAAGGCGTATTTGCATGGTTCCATGCAATTCCACGCCTCGCGGTTCCTGTCAATGCAGTCCGGCGCAGGGAGGCAAGGCCGCGTTGCATCGGCGGCGCGGCATTTCACAGAGAAGCGATAGGAAATAAAGCTCAGGGACCGGGAAAACGCCAGGGAACCACGGGCGCGGCATTGACCGCGTCCACGCGCCACACGTCGCCGGCGACGTCCAGGAGGTTCAGGCGGCAGTAGTCCTGGCCCAGGCGGAACAGGTGGATCAGATCGAGGCCCAGGGCATGGCACAGCACGGTGCGGTTGACGCCGCCGTGGGCCACGACCAGCACGTTGCCGGGTATGGCGGCCAGCTCGCTTATGGCGGCGACGGCGCGCCCCTGGACGTCGGCGAAGCTCTCCCCGCCCTCGGGGCAAAAGCCGGTCAGGTCGGTCCCCCGGCGTTCGTAGGCTCCGGGAAAGCGCTCCATGACCGCGTCCACGGTGAGCCCTTCCCAGCTTCCGAGGTTGATCTCGCGCAGGCGCGGTTCCGGGCGCACGGCGAGTTCCCGTCCCTCGAGCACCAGGGCGGCGGTCTCCAGGCAGCGGGAGAGGTCGGAGCTGACGGCGGCGGCGAATTCCACCCCGGCCAGCGGCTCGCGCCACAGCTTCGCCTGGGCGCGGCCCGCCTCGGTGAGGGGAAAATCGGTCTGGCCGATGAACCGGCGCGGCTTTTGCTGGATGATGGCCCCGTGACGCATCAGATAGATCGTGCCCATGTCCCTCCCCGGCGGCTGTCCGTTGCGTGGGGCCTTTTTCTAGCCGTGAAGGCCCGGGCGGCGCAACCCGCAATCGCAAGAAAAGGGGCGGCGAGGCCGCGCCCGACCGGCCGCCGAATATTGACGCCGGGCGCGCCGGCCTTTACTTGTCCCCCCACGGGCGGCCCGGCCGCCACGATCCCGGAGGCATTTTACCCCCATGGCCCGCATTCTCTACGGCGTGCACGGCTCCCAGCACGGCCACGCCATCCGCGCCCTTATCCTGGCCCGCCATCTGGCGACGCTCGGCCACGAGTTCCTTTTCGTTTCCAGCGAAGAGGGCGCGCAGCTCCTGTCGCGGGAATTCCCGGTGGAACGCTTCGAGAACCCGGGCACGCGCTACAAAAACCAGCGCCTGGACACCCCGGCGACGCTCAAGCTCGCCGGGCGCACCCTGCTGCGGCGAAGGGGGGAGCTCGCCCGCCTGGCCGGCATGATCCGCGATTTCCGCCCGGACGCGGCCATCTCCGACTACGAATATTTCGTGCCCATCGCGGCGAAGCGGGCCGGCATCCCCTGCCTGTCCCTGGACCACCAGCACGTGATCTCCTGCTGCCGCCACGACGTGTCGGCAAGGCTGCTGCCCGATTACTGGGGGATTCTGGCTTCCATCCGCTTTCTTTTTTCCGCCGCCAGCGACTACCTTTCCATCTCCTTCTACCAGCCCCCGACCAAGCCCGGGGCCAGGGCCGTGGTCGCCCCGCCCATCTTGCGGCGCTCGGTGGTTACACGCACGCCAAGCCACGGTTCGCACATCCTGGTATACCAGAGTTGCGGCATCCGCGACGCCTTCGCGCCGTATCTGCGGACCCTCGACCGGGAATTTCGCGTCTACGGCTACCGCGTGGACAAGGTGGAAGGGAACCTGACCTTTCGCGGCTACTCCGAGGAAGGCTTTCTCGACGATCTGGCCTCGTGCGCCTATGTGGTCTGCGGCGGCAGCCACAACCTCATGAGCGAGGCGCTCTATTTCGGCAAGCCGGTGCTGTCGTTTCCGGTGCCCGGCGCGTTCGAGCAACAGTTAAACGCCATTTACCTGGAGCGCCTGGGCTACGGCCGGTCCGCCTCCATGGACCGGCTGACGCCGGAACTGCTGCCGGATTTCGAAAAAGGCCTCCCGGACATGCGCCGACGCATCGCCGAGGGGAAATTTTACGGCAACGACAAGGTCTTTGCCCTGGTTGAAGCGTTTTTACGCGAGGGACGGCTGCCGGGACGGTCGTAAATCGTCCCTTGCCCCTGGCGCATCGCCCCCGCTTTTTTTACAGTGCCCCGACCGCATTCCCATCAAGCCTGAAGGAGGCCCCATCATGCGCCGCGTTTCGCTGATCCTTGCGGCGGCTTTCGCCCTTTTGTGCGCAACCGCCGCCATGACGTTCGCCGCCGGCAAACCGCTGACTTTCGGTCTGCTGCTTGTCGGCCCCTACAACGACAAAGGCTACAGCCAGGCCCAGTACGAGGGCGGCAAGTACGTCGAAGCCCACCTGCCCGGCTCGAAGATGCTCTACCTCGACAAGTTGAACCCCGCCGACCGGCCCGGGGTCACCATCCCGCAGGTGGTGGACGACCTGGCCGCCAAGGGCGCGACGCTCATCTTCGCCGGCTCCGACGACATGAAGGACGGCATCCGCGAGGCCGCCACCCAGCACCCGGAACTGACCTTCGTCCACATTTCCGGCGACGACGTGCTGACCGGCAAGGCCCCGAAGAACCTGGGCAACCTCTTTTCCAAGATGGAATACGCCAAGATGATGGCCGGCTTTTCCGCAGCCATGACCACCAAGACCGGCAAGATCGGCTTCCTGGGGCCGCTCATTAACGACGAGACCCGACGCCTGGCCGACGCCGCCTTCCTCGGCGCGCGCCACGCCTGGGTCGACGTGCGCGGCAAAAAGCCCGAGGACCTTACCTTCAAGGTCTCCTGGATCGGCTTCTGGTTCAACATCCCGGGCGTCACCTCCGACCCCAACCAGCTGGCCGGCTCCTTTTTCGACCAGGGCTTCGACGTGGTCATCTCCGGCATCGACACCCCCGAGGCCCTGACCGTGGCCGCCGCCCGCCGCAGCGCCGGCGCCGACGTCCACGCCTTGCCCTACGACTATAAGGACGCCTGCCAGGGCGCGCCCGAGGCCTGCCTTGGCGTTCCCTACTTCAACTGGGGCCCTCCGTTTCTGACCATCGCCAAGGCCGTGACCGACGGGACCTACAAGCCCGCCTTCACCTGGCTGTCCCCGGATTTCGCCGCCTTAAACGACCCGGACAAGAGCCCGGTCGGCTTCCTGCCCGGCAAAGGGCTTTCCGCCGAGGCCAAAAAGGCCCTGGACGCCTTTGTCGCCGACCTCGGTTCGGGCAAGGTGAACCTCTACGCCGGCCCCCTGGAATACCAGGACGGCTCGGTCTTCCTGACGGCGGGGCACACGGCCACGGACAAGGAACTGTGGTTCTGTCCGCAGCTTCTGCGCGGCATGGAAGGGGCCAGCGCCTCCAAATAGGGGGCGTGTTCCCGGAGCCAGCACATGGAGGTCGTCCTTTCCGGCATCGTCAAGCGGTTCGGGGAACTCGCCGCCAACGACGGCGTCACGGCGACGCTTTCCCCGGGCCGCATCCACGGCATTCTCGGCGAAAACGGGGCCGGCAAGTCGACGCTCATGCGCGTGCTCTCCGGGGTCTACGCCCCGGACGCGGGCGTCATCCGCATCGACGGCCGGGACCATGGGAAGCTTTCGCCCGAGGCGGCCTCGCGCCTGGGCATCGGCATGCTGCCCCAGGACCCGCTCGATTTCCCGCCGCTTACGGTCTGGGAAAACTTCGCCATAAGCGGCGGCGAGGTCCGCTCCCGGGCCGAGGCCAGGCGGCGCCTGCGCGCGGTCTGCGCCCGCATGGGCTTCGACCTCCCGCCCGACGTGGCCGCCGCCAACCTGTCCGTGGCCCAGCGCCAGCACCTGGAGCTGGCCCGGCTCATGGACCGCGACGTGCGCCTTTTGATCCTCGACGAGCCGACCACGGGCATCTCCCCGGCCCAGAAGGAAGCGCTTTTCGGCGTGCTGCGCGCCTTCGTGGCCGACGGCGAGCGCATCGTGGCCCTGGTCACCCACAAGCTGGCCGAGGCAAAGGAGCTTTGCGACAAGGTCTACGTCCTGCGCCAGGGCAGGCTGGCCGGCGCCTTTGACGCGCCCCTTGGCGGCCCGGCGATCCTATCGGCCATGTTCGCCGGCCAGGGCGAGGTGCTCTGCGACATCCTGGACAGGCCGGTCGCGCCCGCGCCCCGGCCCGCGCCGTCGCGGGAAGCGCGGCCGCTGGCGCGTCTGCGCGAGGCCGTCATCGCCGACGAAAAGATCGTGCTTTCGCCCTGCACCCTGACCATTCGCCCCGGGGAAATCGTCGGTCTGGCCGGCATCGCCGGCGGCGGCCAGGAGGCCTTCTTGCGCGGCCTGGCCGGCATCGCCCGGACCGTGGCCGGCGAACTGGAAATCGACGGCAAAAATCTCGCCGGCAAACCGGCCCGGCGGTTCCTGGCCGCCGGGGTCCACCACCTGCCCGCCTCGCGCATGGAGGAAGGGCTTTTCCCGGGGCTTTCCCTGCTCGACCACGTCAGGCTGGCTTTTCCCGACAAGCGCCGGCAGGCGGCGGCGATCTTCGCCGAACGCTGCGTGGGCCGCTTCCGCCTGACCGACACCCCGGCCGCCCCGGCCGCCTCCCTTTCCGGCGGCAACCAGCAGCGCCTGCTGCTCTCGCTCATTCCGGACGACACCAGACTCCTTTTGGCCGACAACCCCACGCGCGGCCTGGACGCGGCCTCCATCGCCCAGATATGGGACCATTTCCGGGAGCGCGCGGCCGCGGGCGCCGCCGTGCTCTTTTTTTCCGAAGACCTCGACGAACTACTGGCCCATGCCGGCCGGGCGCTCGTTTTCTACAACCGGGAAATCGTGGCCGACCTGCCGGCCGGGGAATTGCAGGCCGGGCTCGTCGGCGACCTCATGACCGGCCGGGCCGTGGCGGAGACGGCATCATGATGCGCGCCGCTCCCCGCGCCCTGGCCCGGACCGCTTTCGCCGTCGGTTTGGCCCTGGCGGCAACCCTCGCCATCGTGGCCGCCTCGGGCGCGCCGCCTCTGGAAACCCTGGCCGTCATGGCCCAGGGCGGTTTCGGCTCCGAAGCGGCCTGGCTGCGCACCCTGTCCTCCTTCGCCCCGCTGCTTTTGTGCGGCGCGGCCCTTTGCGTCACCTTCGCCGCCAATCTCTGGAACATCGGCGTGGAGGGGCAGATCACCATGGGGGCGCTCGGCGGCCTGTGGTTTCTGCGCGCCGTTTCTCCCGCCGGGACCCTGCCGCCGGGGCTTGCCGTCGCTTTGTCGCTTCTTTGCGCCATGGCCGGCGGCGCGGCCTGGGCGCTTTTATCCGGCGTGCTGCGCACCCATGGCCGGGTGCACGAGATCTTTTCCGGCCTGGGGCTCAATTTCGTGGCCACGGGCGTATCGCTGTGGCTGATCCTCGGTCCCTGGAAGCGTCCTGGCATGGCCTCCCTAAGCGGCACGGCCCCGCTCGATCACGCCTTGTGGCTGCCGACGCTCGGCGGACGTCCCATGAGCCTTGTCGGCCCGATCCTGGCCGTTTTGGCCTTTCTCGGCGTGGCCTGGCTCCTCACGCGCACCTTTTTCGGCCTGACCCTTTCCGCCGTGCGCCAGAATTCCCTGGCCGCCGAACGGCTCGGCCTCGCCCCCAAGCGCCGCATTCTCGCCGCCATGGGCATCGGCGGGGCGCTTGCCGGCCTTGCCGGCGGAGTGCTCATCGCCGGGCTCTACCACCGGCTCATCCCTTCCGTTTCCGGCAACTACGGCTACACCGCCATCCTGGCCGTGCTTTTGGCCTCGGGCAGCCTGCCGGCCGTGCCCGTGGCCTGTCTTTTCTTCGCCGCCCTGGCCGTGGGCTCCATCCAGCTGCCCCTGTCCCTGTCCCTGGACTCCTCGTTGGCCGGCGTCATCCAGGGCGTGCTGGTGCTGACCCTTTTCGCGGCCAGGGGACTGTGGCCGGCCGTATCGCGGAGGAAGCCGTGAGTTTCGGCTATATGGAGGCGCTGTTCGCCTCGGTGCTTTTCGCCGCCGCGCCGCTGATCCTGGCCGCGCTTGGCGAGACCGTGGCCGAGCGCGCCGGGGTCATCAACCTGTCGCTCGACGGCACGCTCCTTTTTGCCGCCATGGCCGCCTTCACCGTGGCCCGGATAAGCGGCAACGCCTGGCTGGGACTGGCCGCCGGGGCCGGGGCCGGGGCGGCGGTGGCGGCGGTGCTGATCCTTTTCGGCCAGACGCTTCGGGTCTCGGAGCTGGCCGTAGGGTTCGTGCTGACGCTTTTTTGCCGCGAGCTGGCCTATTTCCTGGGCCATACCCAGGCGCGCCGGCCGGGGCCGAACCTCGGCGTCCTCGACATCCCGGGGCTGGCCGACCTGCCGTTTCTCGGCAAGGGCGTGTTCCACCAGAGCCCGGTGGTGCTTTTAAGCCTGCTCGCCGTGGCCGGGGTCTGGTTTTTCCTGCTGCGCACCAAGGCGGGGCTGCTCGTGCGGGCGGTTGGCGAATCGCCCGAGGCGGCCAAGGCGCGGGGATTTTCCGTGGCCAGGGTGCGCTTTTGGTGCTGTCTGGCCGGCGGGGCCATGGCTGGGTGCGCCGGCGGTTTTTATTCCCTGGCCGTCAAGCCCGGCTGGGGCCATCCGCAGGGCTGCGAAGGCGCGGGCTGGATCGCCCTGGCCATCGTCATCTTCGGCGGCTGGAAGCCGGTGCGGGTGGCGTTCGGCGCGGTCTTTTTCGCCGCCATCCAGGTGGCCGGCATCGCGCTCCAGGACGCGCTGCCCGGGCTTTCGGGCACGCTGTTTCAGATCGCGCCCTTCCCGGTCATGATTCTGACCCTGCTCGTGGTCAACCTGCGGCGCTCGGCCGCGTTTCGCGAGGCGGCGCGGCGCGTGCCCATCCTCGGACGGCTCATGCCGCGTAGCGCCGGCGGCGCGCCCGGGGCCATCGTCGGGGCGTTGGACCGGGGATTTTAGGAAGGGAAACCGGGGGGAAACCTTGTCTTACGAAAGGTTTCCCCCCGGCCCTCTTTCCAATGACTCTTAATAATGACGACTTGTTATCCGCACACAATCCGTAACCGTTAAAAAGTTTAGGAAGGGGAGAGCGCGAGAGGGGAGAACCCTTTGCAAAAGGGTTTCCCCTCTCGCACATCTCCAAAGCCGTTCAACCCTTTCGCCATGCGACGTTGGTTGCCACCACGCCCCATTTGCGATAACGCAACCCGAGTTTGCGGCGCAAGCCGCCCAATCTTTGCCAACGGACCGGAGCGCCATGAGAAAACGACCGCTTACCCCGGGTTCATATTATCGCCTGCCCTGGAACCTGGCCGACAACGCCATCACCTGGCTCGAGCCGACCACCAAGTGCAATCTGTACTGCGAGGGTTGTTATCGCGAAAACAACCCCGACGGGCACAGGCCCCTGGCCGACGTCATCCGGGAACTTGAGGAAGTCAAAAAGCTGCGGCGCACCGACGGCATCTCCATCGCCGGCGGCGAACCCCTCATCTACCCCGACATCGTTCCCCTGGTCCGGTACGTGGCCTCCAAGGGCTGGAAGCCCATCATCAACTCCAACGGCCAGGCGCTCACCCCGGAACTCGTGCGCGAGCTGGCCGCGGCCGGCCTCGTCGGCTTCACCATGCACGTGGACTCGCACCAGCGCCGTCCCGGCTGGAAAGGGGCCAGCGAAAAGGATCTGTGCGAGTTGCGCCTCAAACTCGCCAACATGATCCACGAGCACGGAGAGGGCAAGATCGCCTGCTCGTTTAACGCCACCATCTACCGCGACACGCTCTCCGAAATCCCCATGCTCACGCGGTTCGCCCACGAGCATATCGACATCATCCAGACGATGGTGTTCATCCTGTTCCGCTCGGCGCGAAAGAAAAACAATTTCGACGTGTTCGCCAACGGCCGTCCCGTCGACGTCGGCAACCTCGTCTACCAGCTCGACAACCAGGAAGAGCACCAGGACCTCTCCTCCCAGGAGATCGCCGACGCCATCCGCCTGGCCTACCCCGACCACGAGCCCTGCGCCTACTTAAACGGCACCGAGAATCCGCTGTCCATGAAGTGGCTCCTGACCCTTCGCGTCGGCGACAAGAACGAGATCCTGGGCTATCTCGACGCCAAGTTCGCCGAATGGACCCAGATTTTCCATCACCTTTTCTTCGGCACCTACCTCGCCTATTCGCGGCCGTGCTGGATGCGCGGGGTGCAGAAGCTGGCCCTGCTGACGCTGTTCAACAAAAGCCTGCGCAAAATTTTTTGCAAGCTGCTCACCCGGCCCAAGATGTGGTTCAAGCCGCTCAATATCCAGTCGATCATGGTCATCCAGCCCTGCGACCTGCTCGACGACGGTCGCCAGGACATGTGCGACGGCTGCCCGGACTCCATCTTCCACGACGGCAAGATGGTCTGGAGCTGCCGGGTGGACGAGCTGGAGAAGTTCGGCGCGTTCATCCAGTGCGCCCCGCGCGGCTGCTGCGCCGGCAAGCCGTCCCCCAAGGTCGAGCCGACGCCCGAACCGGCTCCCGGGCCGACCAAGGAACCCGAGCCCACGCCGGAACCGGTGAAAGAGCCTGAACCGGCCCCGCAGCCGGCCCCCGCTCCGGAGCCCAAGCCCGAACCGGAACCCGTCAAGGAACCGGAACCCAAACCGGAACCCGCGCCCGAACCGGTCAAAGAGCCGGAGCCCGTGCCCGCGCCGCGCCAGGAAACCGCCCCGGCCGCCAAGGCCATGAGCGAACCGGCCGTAAAGGTCGACGTTCCGCCGGCCGTGGTTTCTCCCGAGCCGACGCCGGCCAAGGAGCCCGAGCCCGAAGCGGCCAAGGCCCCGGAAGCCGCGCCCGAGCCCGAACCGGTGAAGAAAGCCGAACCCAAGGCCGCTGCCGCCCCGGCGAAAGAACCCGAGCCCGCCAACGAGCCTGAAGCCAAGCCCGCACCCAAGGCGGAGCCCGAACCGGCCCCGAAACCGGCCGCCAAGGCCGCGCCGGCAAAGACCGCCAAGGGGGCCAAATCGGCCAAGGCCAAAGCCGCCGACAAGCCGGCGAAAAAAGCCGGCAAGCCCGGCAAGAAAAAATCCAAGGCTCGTTAGCCGTTGTCCCGCCTTCCCTCCCGGTCGCCCGGCGGCCGGGAGGGGGAAACCCCAATGCCCCAAGTCTCGCCCCCCCCAAAAAAGGCCGCTCGTCCGTCCTATGGCATTCTCAACAAGTTCGCCCATCTCGCTGGAGCGCAGTGGATTCACGACGCCCTGCACACGTTTTTCCTGATCTACCTGGCCCGGCTTTCCACCAGCGATTACGGTGAATTCATGGTGGCCTTCGGCCTGGCCTCCATCATCCTCTTTCTCGGCGAATTCGGCCTCAACCAGCCTCTGGTGTCGGCCCTCAGCAAGAAATACAGCCACAAGGGCGACATCCTGGCCCAGTACACGCTGCTCAAAAGCCTGCTGCTCGTCACGGGCTGGTTCGGCGTGGTGGGCTTCATCTACTGGCAGGGCTACACACCGGGACTGAAAAACCTGGTCATGGTCATTTCGGCCGGCGTGGGGCTCGAGGCCGTGGCCAGCTCGTTTTTCGTGGCCATCCGCGTGGAAGGCCGGCAGGACCTGGAGGGCCGCATCAAGGTCATCTCCGGGGTCCTCGGCTACGGCTACGCCATCGGGCTTCTGGCCCTCGGCGCGGCGCCACACTGGATCGCGCTCTTCAAAGTCATCGAGAACGTGTCCAACCTGTCCGGCGGCATCTGGATAGCCCTCAAGAAGACCGATTTCGCCGGGCTGACCCTCAAGCGCAAATCCCTGGCCCGCACCTGGGCCACAGCCAAGCACGGCAGCGTGTTCGTGCTCATGGCCCTGGCCGCCATCCTCTACAACAAGGCCAACCTCTATTTCCTGCAAAGCAACGGCGGTCCGACCAAGGTGGCCCAATACAGCGTCACCTGGGAGATGGTGGACGGCATCTCGATCATCGTCTCCAACCTCCTGCTGCGAAGCGTCCTCTATCCGCTGTTCGTGCGCCTGTGGAAAAACGACCGGCGCGAATTCAAGCGCCTGGCCAACAATTCCGTGCGCTGGCTCATCGGCATCTCCATCCCCGTGATGTTCGTGCTTTTCATCGAATCCGACCGCCTCATCGGCCTGGTTTACGGCGGGGCCTACCACGACGCCATGTGGATGCAGAAATGGCTCGTCGGCACCATCATCTGCGGCTTCGTGCACAACCTCTCGGCCTACCTGATGATGAGCCAGGGCAAGCAGCGCCTGCTCCTGGTCATCTACATCGGCGGCCTGGCCGTGAACCTCGCCCTGTGCGCCACCCTCATCCCGACCGATCCGCTGCTCGGCACCTGCCTGGCCATGCTCCTGACCAAGGCGGCCGTGGCCGTGACCACCACGACCTACTGCCAGGCAACCATGCGCATCATCGACGTCAAATCCATGTGGCGCATCGCGGCGGCCTGCGCCGCGGGCGCGGGACTCTACTTCGCCACAGCGCCGCTCGGCATCCGGGAAATTCCCGAAGCCCTGGCCCTGGTCCCCTTCGTCTTCCTCATCCTGCGCTGGAAAAAGGAACTGGCCGCCCAGAAGGCCCAGGCCGGACTGGCGTAGGGAAAGCGGGAAAAGAGACGAGACGATGCGAGAGGGGGACCCTTTTTGAAAAAAGGGTCCCCCTCTCGCGCTCTCCCCTCCCCAAAACTTTCAATGGTTACGGCGGGGTCCGCGAGAGCACACTGCAACCGAGAAAAGCCGTTGGGAAGGGCCGGGGAAATGAGACCTGGGCGAGGTCTTCCGAAGAATCGTCAAATTTCCATTATGTGGTGAAAGTGATTTCCTGATTTCGTGGAAAAGGCGTAGGTTGTTATGCCCCCTTTGCCGCATTTCGCCACCCGTTGCGGCAAATCCCCGCGGACGCGGGCTGGACTCGATCTTGCTTGAAGCCACCCAAAACACCACCGCACCACGAAGGGAGCCGCTTATGCGCATACACCCGATTCCATGCCTGGCGACACTCTTTCTGGCCATGGCCCTATGCGCCGTTCCGGCCCTGGCCAAGAAAGGACAGGGGCAGCAAGGACAGGCCCCATCCTACGGGCCGCCGTCGTATTCCGGCCACAAGGGCGACCAGACGCCGCCCTACGGCCCTCCCTCATACGCCGGACAGAAAGGCAACCAGGCTTCGCCCAAGGGGAAATCCTCTTATGCCGGTCCCGGGAAAAACTACGACTCGAACTGGAATATGCCGCCCGGCCAGCAAAAGAAGCAGTCCAAGCAGAAGAAGAAAAAGCACCGCAACGCCCCGCCGGACCAGGCTCCGGCCTGGGGCTACCGCAACCAGCAATAGGAAGGAAAGAGTGAAGATGCGAGAGGGGGACCCTTTTTTCAAAAAGGGTCCCCCTCTCGCGCTCTCCCCTCCCAAAAACTTCTAACGGTGACAGTCTGTTACCATTAAAAGTCTTTTGAAGGGGGCTCGGGGGAAACTTTTCTACAGAAAAGTTTCCCCCGGTTCTTCCAGCTCTTCTCCTACCCCCGGCGGATTTCCTTGACCACGCCGCCCCAGCCAACCTTGTAGCTGATGCCCCGCCAGGACATGGAGCCGGTGACGAAGGTGCGGCCGAAGCAGCGGGCCAGCATCAGGAACGTGGCCACGTAGCCCCGCAGCCAGGCGAGGATGCCGACCGGACGCGGGCACAAGGTGCGGTAGGCCAGCCCCAGCCCGAGAAAATCGGCGGCATAGACCAGCGCGCCCCAGCCAACCATTGGGCTGGTCCAGCCGAAGCACCAACCGATGAGAAGGAGCGCCGCGAACACAGGCGGCGCGGACAGCACGAAGACCGCCAGGATCGAGACGAGCCAGCCCGGCGGGATGCAGAACTTGAGGTATAGCAGCTGCCGCGTGAGCCAGTCGTCCCAGCGCGAAAGCGGCACTCCGGCCATGGGCGTTTCCAGGCAGGCGGCGGCCACGGGCCAGGCGGCCACGCCGAAGCGATGCAGATGCGGGCCCATGGAGAAATCGTCCACGATGTTCTTGCCCCACAGCTCGCGCAGCCCGAAACGGTCGAATGCCTGGCGCGAGATGGCCATGGCCCCGCCCCAGGGCTGGGTGATGGCCCGTATCGGCTGGAGCAGGTGCAGGGCCATGCAGGTGGTGGCCATGCCGATGGTGCCGGTCTTGCCGTCGCCGGGCACGATCTTGTGGAAGCCGCTGGTCATGGGCGCGTCGCCCCGGATGATGGGCGCGGCCAAATTGGTGAGGAAATGGCGGTCGGCCACATGGCTCGAATCGCAAAAGACGAAGAGTTCGGCTGTCGCCGCCGCCCGGATGCCGGCCAGGATATTATGGTTTTTCTGGCCGCAGCGCGTGGCCGGGCCGGCCACGACCATAAGCAGGCGCGGGTCGTTCCCGGCCACCCCTTTCACCAGGGAAACGGCCGGGTCATCGGCCGTGGCCGTGACGAAGATGGCCGTGAAATCGGGATAATCCTGGTCCAACAGCGAGGCGACGGCCTCGCGCATGCCCGGATGGTCGCCGGTGACCGGTACGATGACCGCCAGCCGGGGACAGGTTTCGGGCATGGGTTCGGGGCCGTCGCCGCCGCGCACATGGCGGCGGCCAAGCAGGTAGAGGGCCGTCAGCACGACAAGCTGCACGGCCATGACCGTAAACGCAAACGCCGTCACGAAGCCTCCTGGAAACGATGCGTCATCCCGGCCGGCGCGACGCCTTGGTCGCGGGCCCGGAAGCGGAAGAGCCGGCGGCGGCCGGAGATTTGCCGCCGGGTTTGAGCGGCACCCGGGTGGCCTCGAGTTCGAGCTTGCTGCCGCCCTTGGTGGTCAGCACGCCGCGAATGGCGTCGCCCTTGGCGTCGCCCTCGAACACGTGCCCGCTGCCGTGGACCACGTACATGTGGCCGTTAAAGATCGCGCCCACCACATGGTAGACGTTGGTTTCGCCGGTCATGGCGTGGACCACCACCTCGGCCTTGACGTTGTGCCCGTCCTGCTCCACGCGGGCCTGCAAATCCGATCCGTAGAGGCTGCCGCGCCACAGGCCGTTCACGTTCACTTCCCGGGCCATGGCCGTGCCGCACAGGGCGGCGAGGACCAGCAACGACAGCAGAAAAGTCTTCATAGGGGATGCCTCCGGCGACCGGAACCCCGGCCCCATCGGGGAAAGTCCGGGGAGACGCGCCTTACCCGGCCGCTTGCGCCAGCACCTGTGTAAACACGGCTTCGTGACGACGGACCATCGCTTCCATGGAGAATTGTTCCAGCACCCGCGCCCTGGCGTTTTCCCCGTATTGCCGGCGCAGGTCCTCGTCGGCGAGCAGCCGGGCCATGTTCGCGCCGAGCGCCTCGGGATTGCGCGGCGGGCAGAGCAGCCCCGTGCGTTCGGGCTCGACCGCGTCCGGGATGCCGCCGACCGCCGTGGCCGCGACCGGTATGCCCATGCTCATGGCCTCCAGGATCACGTTTGGCAAGCCCTCGCGCACCGAGGAGAGCACGACCACCGAAGCCTGCTGGAAAAACGGCCTGGGATCGGGCGCGGCGGGATAGGTGCGGATGGCCCCGCGCACCGGGCTGCGGGCGGCAAGCGTGCGCACCCGGGTGCGCAGCGGCCCGTCGCCGACCAGCCACAATTCGGCCCGCGGCCGCTCGGCCACCGTGCGCTCGAAGGCCGTAAGCAGCGTTTCGTGGTCCTTGTCCTCGCAGTAGCGCGCCGGACACAGCACCACCTCGCGCACCGGGCGCATCTCCTCGGGCGGCGGCGCGAAATACTCCGTGTCCACGCCGTTGGGGATGCAGGCGACCTTGTCTTCGGGCCGGCCCAGGCGCACGAGCGCGTCTTTCAGCGGCGCGGCGTTGACGATGTGGTGCGCGACGGTGTTTTTGAGCCAGCGCTCATGCTGGCGCTTGATGGCCCCGCCGCCCCGGCAGGTGCCGACCACGGCGGGCAGCCTGCGCAGGCGGCCGAACACCCGGCCCCAGATGTTGGGCACGGCGGTCAGCGGCACCAGCAGATCCGGCCGCTCGGTTTCGAGCTTTTTCCACAGGGCGCGAAGCGAAGCGGTCGTCACCTTGGGCGCGGCGCAAAGCCAGGTGAGCGGAATGCCGGCCCGGGCGGCATGGGGCGCGAAGTCCCGGCCGCCGGCCAGCATCCAGAATTCCGGGGCGAAACGGTCGCGATCGAGGCGCGCGGCCAACTCCAGGGCCTGTCGCTGGGTGCCGCCGAAAAAAAGGTCCTGCAACAGGAAGACAACGCGCGCCGGGCGGGAAGGCTCGGCCATCAATACCCCATCAACCCGCAGCAGCGCGTGCACGAGGGCATGAGTCCCTCGGTGTGCAGGCTCGCCCGGAAGCGGCGGTAGGCCTCGCTGTTCCACAGCTCGGTGATGGTGTGCTCGCGCACGTTGCCGACGATGTAATCGTGGTAGTCGCGGCAGGGGGACATGTCGCCGTTGGAATCGAGCTCCACCGCCTGGTAGATGGAGATGCACTGGTTGTAGCCGAAGGTGGCCTCGTGATTGGTGTAGTATTCCTTGAGGTTGGCCAAGCCCGTGATGTTGGGGATGATGTTGACGGCGGGCTTGCCGAACCCCTTGGAACGGCGCTTGACCTCGGCGAGCTGCTTGTCGAGGGTCTCGTGGTCCTTGATGGTCCAATCGCCGACCCAGCCCCAATGCAGCTTGGGCGTGAACCCGAAACGCCGGGCGAAATCCTCGTCGTGGGCCTTGGCGCTCTTCTCGTCGATCCACCAGGAGAGATAGTAGACGAAGATGTCGACCCGGTCCTTGTAGGCCTCGTAGATGTCGACCAGGTGGTTCACGTTGGCGCTCGAGATGGTGCACAGCGCGGCCACCAGGGGCAGCTTGGTCTTGTGGGCCTTCTTGGCCTCCTTGACTGCGGCCAGGGCCTCCTGGATCACTTTGTGGTTGTCGCCACCCGAGGCCGAGGGACGCGCGGCGTTGTGGGTCGCGGCGTCGTGGCCGTCGATGGAAATCTGGAGCAGAAAAAGCGGCGCCGCGGCCAGCCGGTCGGCGGCGGGCACCAGCTTGGTGGCGTTGGTGACGATGGAGGTGGGCATTTTGAGTTCCGTGGCCCGTTCCACGATCTCCAGCCATCCCTTGTACATGGTCGGCTCGCCGCCCCAAAGGTAGACCGAGGGGTGGTGGCCGTTTCGGGCCAGGTCTTCCAGCAGCGCCAAGTAGCGCTCGGGCGTGATTTCCTGCTTTTTTAGGTCCTTGAGGTTTTTCCCGTGCAAAAAGCCGTGGTCGCCCCACTGGCCGCAGGTATGGCAGCGCAGGTTGCACATGTCGGTGATGCGGATGGAAAGCTGCCGGATGCTGCGGGCATGACCGGTTTCGGCGTGGGGATTGAGCGCCGAAAAGAAAATCTTCTCTTTTTCCACGGCCGCCAGGCGACCGGCCATCCAGGGATAGCGGCCGACCTTGATGGCCTGTTTGATGACGGTGTCAAGCGCGACGCTGCTGCGTTTGCTCATGAAGCCTCCAATGCCGTGACGGCGAATGTCCGCTTACGCTGAAACGCCATCCGGTTCAACCCTCGGCGAGGGAAGGTGGAGGAGATGCGAGAGGGGGACCCTTTTTGAAAAAAGGGTCCCCCTCTCGCGCTCTCCCCTCCCAAAAACTTTTAGCGGTGACAGGCTGTTATCGTTAAGAGTCTTTGGAAAGGGGGTCCGGGGGGAGAACCTTTCTGCAAGAAAGGTTTCCCCCCGGCGTCTTCCCTTCCTAACGCAAGCCCTCGCGCAGCTGGTCGACGCTCCAGCCGGCGGCTTTGAGATTCCGCGCGGCCAGGGGGCTGACCTCGCCGGTAACGATGAACTTCCGGCTCTTCACCTTGAGGGCGGCGGCCGTGTCCCCGAAGCTCCGGGCTATGCCGGCGATGGTCGGGGTCCAGGCCAGGTAGTCCAGGGGATAGGCCACCAGCAATCCGTCGGCCTTGGTGACGGCGGCGAGATACTTGCCGGCCTTGACGAAACGGGCGAGCTTGTCGGCCTTGGCGTCGATGTTGGCGTAGAGTTCGGCCATGCGGGTACGGAACCAGGCCAGGTCGTCGCTGTCGGTCAGGATGCACTGGTTGATGAAGACATTGCGGTCGCCGACGCCGGTCATCTTGTCCAGAGCCAACACCAGCCGGGTCTGCTCGATGGGCGTGAAGTGGGGATTTTCCACGAGCAGATTCGCCGTGTCCGAGGTCGCGCCCATGGCCTTGAGCCGCTCCCGGTTGGCGGTAAAGAGGTCCTGGGGCGGGATGCTCACGTCCACCACGCTCTGGGGCGCGGCGGTGTTGCCCAGCATGATCAGGGCCGCGCCTCCGGGGATGGCGGCCGAACCCGTGAACGACCCGAAAAACTGGGCCCCGGCCAGACGCTTGAGGCTTTCGTGCAAGATGGGGTTGCGGGAATAGGGATCGACGCCGTAGGTCTTGGCGCAGTCGCGCATGGCCTTGTTGTAGCCGAGCAGCTCGCCCACGGTGCCCTTGTCGTCGGTGGGCCGCTTTTCCTTGCTGGAGGCTTCGGCCCGGGTGAAGTTCCTGCCCACGCCGGAGAGGGTGTCGCCGGGCTTGGTGAGCAGGTTGAAGACGCCCTTGACCGCGTTGACGCCGGACATGCCGATGGACTTGCCGATCTCCACGCCCTTGTTGACGTCGTCCATGGCCGCCGCGGCCTGCAATTCGTGCAGCCGTGTATAGAGCAGCGACGTGGATTCCACCCGCAGATCACCCTTTTTCGTATGCACGGTATACATGTTCATGTAACCGTCGTTTTTGACCTTGTCGTCGATTGTGTAATTGGGTCCGGATAAAATTTTCGACGGCAGCAAGCTCTTGGCGGAAAGCGTGGGCGGCGTTTCCGTCCGCGCATCGGCGGAGGTTCGGGCGGCGCAAACGGGCCCTGCCATAAGGCAAAACACCGCCGCCGCCGCAAGGTACAGGGCGCGACGACCGGGCATGGCTCTCTCCTTGAAGGTGGAATGGGGCGCGGGCCCCTTAGTATGGCCTTCTACCCCCAACCGGGGTGAATGTCATGGCCGGCTTTACATGCCCTCGGCCTTGGATTAGAGCCCGCACAACCGTAAGGGAGGTGTGCCTTGGATATCGTCTCCGATCCGGAAACCCTGCGCGCGCGCTGCCGCGACTGGCTGCGCGGCGACGTGGCCACGGGGCTGGTCCCCACCATGGGGTACCTCCACGCCGGCCATGAAAGCCTCATCCGCCTGGCGCGGCAAAAGGCCGACAAGGTCGTGGTCAGCGTCTTCGTCAACCCGACCCAGTTCGGCCCCGGCGAGGATCTGGACGCGTATCCGCGCGACCTGGACCACGACGCGGCCGTGGCCGAAGCCGCCGGCGCGGACGTCCTGTTTACGCCCAAGCCCGAGGCCATGTACGCCCCCGAGGCGGCGACCTGGGTGGAAGTGCCGGAACTGGCCCGCCATCTGTGCGGCGCTTCGCGGCCGATCCACTTCCGGGGTGTATGCACCGTCGTATCCAAGCTGTTCCTGCTCGCCTTCCCGACCTTCGCCTTTTTCGGCCAAAAGGACTGGCAGCAGCTGGCCATCATCCGGCGCATGACGGCGGACCTGGGCTTTCCGGTCACCATCGTGGGCGCGCCCATCGTGCGCGAGGCCGACGGGCTGGCGCTTTCCTCGCGCAACGTCTACCTGACCCCGGCCGAACGCGCCGAGGCCCCATACATCAATAAAGGCCTCGCCCTGGCCGCGGACCTGGCCGCCGCCGGCGAGCGCGACACGGCGGTCATCGCCGGCAAGGTGCGCGAGTATTGGACATCGCACCTGCCTTCAGGCATGGTGGAATACCTGGAGTGCGTGCATCCCGACCGGGTGGCGCCGCTTACGCGCCTGGACGGCCCCGGGCTTTTCGCCACGGCGGTGCGCTTTTCCCGGGCCCGGCTGATCGACAACCGGCTGCTTCCCGCCGCTCCCGGCCCCCGCTCCTGAATATCCCGGCCTTGCGCGCGGCTCCTCTTTCATGCCGGACAGGCGGGCGACGCCCAAGCGACATGGCGACGCCGCGACAACGCCGCTTGCACTTTCCTGTCAGCCAAGCTATCTAGCCATATTTCAATTATACCACATTGCATTTTGACACTACGCCCGCCAGCCAGAACGCGCGGCAGGCACAGGGAGGACACCACATATGATCAACGCCAAGGGCCGGTATCTTTTCAGTTCCGAATCCGTGACCGAAGGGCACCCGGACAAAGTCGCGGACCAGATTTCCGACGGGATCCTGGACGCCATCCTGGCGCAGGACCCGGATGCGCACGTGGCCTGCGAGACGCTGGTCACCACCGGCCTGGCCTTCATCGCCGGGGAAATCTCCACCAAGGCCTATGCCGACTTTCCCGCCATCGTACGCGAGACGGTCAAGGAGATCGGCTACAACAGCTCGACCATGGGCTTTGACTGGGAGACCTGCGCCGTGGTCTCCTCCGTGGACAAGCAGTCCGTGGACATCGCCCAGGGCGTTTCCCGCGAAAAGCCCGAGGAGCAGGGCGCCGGCGACCAGGGCATGATGTTCGGGTTCGCCTGCACCGAGACCGAAACCCTCATGCCCGCCCCCATCTACTGGGCCCACAAGCTTTCGCGCCGCCTCACCTACGTGCGCAAGAACAAGATCCTCGACTTCCTGCGCCCCGACGGCAAGACGCAGGTCGCCGTGGAGTACATCGACGGCAAGCCGGCCCGCATCGACAACGTGGTGGTGGCCTGCCAGCACGACGAGAACATCTCGTACCAGGATCTGGCCGACGCCGTGCGCCAGGAAGTCATCTTCCACACCCTGCCCGAGCAGATGGTGGACAAGAACACCAAGATCTACATCAACACCACCGGCCGGTTCGTCATCGGCGGCCCCATGGGCGACTGCGGCCTTACCGGACGCAAGATCATCCAGGACACCTACGGCGGCATGGGCAACCACGGCGGCGGCGCCTTCTCGGGCAAGGACCCGTCCAAGGTGGACCGCTCCGGCGCCTACATGGCCCGGTACGTGGCGAAAAACGTGGTGGCCAGCGGCGCGGCCGAGCGTTGCGAAGTCCAGATCGCCTATTGCATCGGCGTGGCCGAGCCGCTGTCGGTGCTCGTGACCTCCATGGGCACGAGCGAAATTCCCGACGAGGAGCTCACCCGGGCCGTGCGCGAGGTCTTCGACCTGCGCCCCTACTTCATCTCCAAGCGCCTGGACCTCAAGCGGCCCATTTACAAGCCGACGTCCTGCTACGGCCACTTCGGCCGGGAGCGCCCCGAGTTCACCTGGGAGCGCACCGACGCCGCGGCCGACATCAAGACGGCCCTGAAGCTGTAACAACCGCGCATATCCGGGGCGGCGCCACCGCGTCGCCCCGTTTTTTCCAGCCCGCCATGCTCCACCGCCTGTCCGAAGCCATCGACCGGTTCGTGGCCGACAAGGAAGCGGCCCTGCGGCGCGCGTTCGTGGAGACGTGCCGCCGTTGGGAGACGATCGTCGGCCCGGAGACGGCGGAGCTGGTGCGGCCGCTGGGCCATCGCCGGCGGGAGTTGCTTCTTGGCGCGACCGATCCGGTGGCCATGCAGGAGATGTTGTTCGCGGCGCCGGAGATTTTATCCCTGGTCAATGCCGCCCTGGGGCAGGAAGCCTTTGACAAGGTGCGGTTCGACCTGCTAGGGAGCCAAATTTCCTTGGATGCGTTACGGGGCGTCCCCCCGCGTTTTTCCACGCCCCTGCCCACACGGCCCGAGAGCCTGGGCAGGCTTTTGGGGACCTTTGATCCGGAAAGCCCCGTTGGGCGATGTTACGCCAAGTATGTTGCGTATTTCGAGGCCGGGCCGAAGCCGTCCGGCAAGACCCGTCGTGGCGGCCGCACCAAGGCTGGCGGGGCGGCATAAGACGGCGCGATACATTTTTCGTGGAGGCAAATCATGAGCGAAGGATTGCAGCTTGATCTGAAGAAGCCGCTGGACAAGATGACCGCCAAGGAACTGCGCGATCTGGTGATGCGGCAGATTCCGCAGATCACGGGCGCTTCCGGCCTGGGCAAGGATGAGCTTCTGGTCCAGATCAAGGAAGTGCTGGGCATCGGCGGCGAGGAAGGGGAGAAGGTTTCTCCGTACAAGACCAAGATCTTGTCCATGAAGACCAAGATGCGGGAGCTGCGGGCCAAGCGGGCCGAGGTTTCCGGCGAGGGCGCGCGTCGCCAGAAGGAACTCCTGCGTCGCCAGGTCAATAAGCTGAAAAAGCGGACGCGTCGCCTGGCCAAGGCTTCTTAAGCGGTTCCCCCAAGAAAGTGCTTGACGGGCGCACGGTATTGCAATAAGTATATGCGCTCTTGAGCTTGCTGGGGGATCGTCTAGCGGCAGGACTATGGACTCTGACTCCATCAACCTAGGTTCGAATCCTAGTCCCCCAGCCAAAACCATAATTGTGTCCCCATCGTCTAGCCTGGTCCAGGACATCGGCCTTTCACGCCGGTAACAGGGGTTCAAATCCCCTTGGGGACGCCAAGCTAATTCAAGGGCTTACAGTCAAAAAGGCTGTAGGCCCTTTTTCTTACCCAACACTATTCCCAACACACACAGCCCTTTTTGGCGTTTTCCCAGCAGCGGCATTCTCAGAAAAGGCATATAAAAAGCCCGTCGAGTGAGGCGGGCGTGGAGCGGCTATATCTTTTTTCGTGCCCCGGAGTAGAAGCCGGCGATGGGGTGACTCGATGCCACCCGGCGAGACAACGCAGGCGGCCTCATCATGGCCAGCCTGGGTCCATCTTTTCCGAGAACTAGGATACGGGCTGTCTGGGTTGCGACTGTTGGGGTCGCCTTCTCCCATGGCTGGCCCTAGTTACTTTTTGTGGGCTTCACTCCCATCCGTGGGTTTTCCACTCACTCATGAGAACTAAGTCGCAGGCTATGCTTGTCTTTTTCCCGATTTGAATTTCCAGCCTCCCGGCCTCGGATGCTCTGCCCTGATGATAATTGTCCGCCATGAGGTGCAGAAGTTTGCGCTTGTATTCTGAATCCAGATTGCCAGAAAGCTGGTCGCCTTTGGTTTCGATAACAAAAACTTTTTCTTGGCCGTCAGCGATTGACATTGCGAATATAAAGTCTGGGTAGACCTTGTTTCGTCGCCAGCCTTGTAAGGAATATTGTCCTGCCCTGACGACATTGCGATGCCACCAATGCAGGGCTTTCTTTTCATCTAGATAACAGGCGAATTCTAGCTCATCTCTATTGAAATCATCTTCATAAACCGGAGCGAAAACACTTTTTTGGATGGGATTCCCGTCCGTGCGACAGGCCTTGCGCGCGCTCTCCGGCAGTTCCGTTTCCAGTTCAAAAGGCATTTGCCAGTCATGGGAGTGGTCATCAATACGCAGACGAAATTGGATCATTCCAGTGCGGACTTGCTCTTTGAAATAGGATTCGGTCAAAGCATCACGCTTGACGCTTAGGAACCTGCGCATTTCCTCAATAAGATAGCTGGACAAATGTCCCAGCCGTTCTTCTGTAAAGCCCTTTGCCAGCAATCCGCCCAGGAATTCCTGTACCTTCGCGCGGGCTATCCATGGATTGGGAATAAGGTCAGTGACCATGCGTGTGGCGTGTACCGGGTCGAACGTCGCCGCTTCCACCACCTCTTGTGCACTGTCTGCGGCGAAAAACTCGCCCTCCGCCCCGTCGGTTACGGTAATCCTCGTCACATGGCTGTGGGCCTCCCGCACATCAAGGGGAATTCGTCCGGCCAGTTCAGCCATGTCTAAGGCCGCCCAATCCACGCCCGCTAACACGTCCTGTTCGTAATCTAGGGGCCGTAGTCTGCTACCCCCAGCCCAGACTACCTTGGGGAGGAAGATGCGTAGATCGGCAAAGGAGTCCCGACGTCGGAGGGTACGCGTTTCCTGCCGCGCGCCGCTGCTGTCCCCTCCTTCCGTAATGGTCAAGGCCAAATCTGCCATGCCGTCGCTTTCCAGTCCTCTCTTGATGCCTTCCACCACATCCCTAGTTCGGTCGTGCAGGCAAAATACATGGCATTCATCGAGGCCCTGGACGCCGGTTTTGGCAGCATGGGGCTGTCGAAGGATGCGCCCCACGAGTTGGGTCATGGCTGCAAGATTGTGATTGGCTCCAAGGGCACAAAGCACATAGGCAAAGGGACAATCCCACCCCTCCTGTAAGGCCTGTTTTGTAATTATAACTCGGACTTGGCAGGATGGGTGCAGCAAGTCCATGTTTTCAGGGGCGTGAAGGTCGTTCGTTTCCGAGGTCTTTATAGCGATCTGCGCTTCGGTCAGACCGGCAGTGAGCAAAAATTCCCTGGCATCCTCGGCGTGAATGAAACCAGCATCGCGTTGGTCAGCTCCGGTTCTCTCCACCTGAACGAGCATGATTGGGCGGATGTACCGGGCTGTGTCGGCAATGAGGTCTTCGGCCTGCTGTTGTAGGCGGTTTAGGTGGTCCAGACTCTCACGCAGACAGTTGCGCCAGTCGCTGCCGGGATTGATCTTCACGTTGAGAGGAACTTTGATCATTTCTTCTTCGGCCAGTTCGATACCACGCACGTCTACCAGCCAGTTTGCAAAGCGCGGCGGCGTATCTCTCGGGCGATCCTTAGGAGTGGCCGAGAGTTCCAGCACGAAGCGCGGATTGAATCCATAGACCGTATTGATGGCTATGGTGGAGTAGGCCTTGTGTCCTTCATCCACGATGACAATAGGTCGCAGGAATCGCAGCACATTACCCAGACTGTCTTTGATGATAGGACCAAGTCCGAGTTCATCCTCGTACCGATCCAGGTTGATCACTTCCTGCGCCAACAGGGCATGTGCGCCGGCATCCGATTCGTTGGGAAAAAAACCAACCACATTTCCTCTGTCCCGAAAGACCCGCAGTGTTTCTTTGCTTTGTCTGCCGGCCGACTGGAGCATGAGCACCAGGATGCACAGGTGCGTATCCACATCCTGCCTGCACAGAGGGCTGTCCTTTTCGAGAATCTTGACACGGCCGGCGGCTGCACGGTCGAGCATTTGGCGGTAGGGGTGATCACGGTTTTTGAGCTGCTTGACTGTCTGGCTGTAAATGGCCTCATTGGGCACGATCCACAGCACCATGCCGGTCTGGCGCTCCACATATTTGCCCATGAGTTGGGAAATGCAACTCGTGGCGAGGAGCGTCTTGCCGCCTCCGGTTGGGATTTTCAGACAGACCGACGGCACATTATGGCCAATGGCATCCTTGTGGGAGGAATAAGGAACCTCTGCCCGACAGGCGGGCAACAAACCACGGGAGCGCATGGCGTCCCAAGCCTTGGCGGGGAAATCTGGCACCGGGCGAATTAAATCCCGGTCTGTTTCATCTTTGTTGGCCAGGATGATTTTGCGCGCTTTGGCCCGCCACGTCGTCACCGCGTCGAGATAGGCGTCAAAAACCGTCAGAACGCGGCGCTGGTATTCCTTGAGTTCCATGGGACTAGGCCTGTTCCCGACGATAGATGGCGTAGGGTAATTGGGCGAATTCCACGCCCAGGGGCAGTAGGGTCTTGTTAGGAACGAATTTGACCGGCGCAAAGACCAAGTGCTTTTTGTCCCTGTACGTTTTGGAAATGGTTTCGGCACGCGAGAGAGTCAGAGCACAGTCGTTGGATTTAAGGAAATCCATGTCTGGCTTGTAAATGAGCCATACATGATACTGCGGGCTTTCGCCTAAGTAAAATTTGCTAGGGTCGATGGAGGTTGATGGCAGGGTTTGATTGGTCGCGGTGTAAAAGACCCATGCGCCTAAGGCGTCATAATTGGGGAGGTTCTCTCCGGTCAGCAAGGCGTCGAGGTCCACAGGGTCGCCTAGGGTGCAGAAGGTGAAAGAGCCGCCCAAACCAGGCTTGGTCTTCGTGATGTCTTTTTCACCATATACAATCAATTCGCCGTCCTTGATTTCTTTCTTGATGCGGTTGAAGTTTGGACTGTGCAGAGCTTCCAATCCATTAATTGTACGCAGTAGCTCCGAAGCTTTCTGGAATTTTGTCCAATTTATTTTTTCACACAAAATCTCTTCTTTCACCTTGCCGGCGAACGAATATCCTCTTATGATACGCCGTACGCGTTCGGCTGTTAATGCGTCTGCGTAGTCTTCACATTCAACTAATATGAAATTGCGGTTGCCGTCGTCGCGTCTATTGGCTTCGAGTACGGCATGCGCCGTAGTTCCTGATCCAGCGAAAGAATCAAGGATAATCCCATTTTTGCCCACAGCAAGTTGGATGACCTGAACAATTTGCTCTAAGGGCTTTGGGGAATGGCTTAAGGGATTATTCCCAAAGATATCTTTAATCAGATTAGTTGCGTGGTCGGTTGAGAATTTTGGTCCAAACCAAACAGATTTAGGCTTCTTGCGTTTCTCGTTTTCTGAGTCGTCAAATGTGGTTAGGTAAACTTTGTAGTCTATATCAAATCTTCCTGAGGTTCCTTGTCTTGGGACAAGAAGGTCAAGATTGTTCTTGACGCGTTCTTTTCCCCATCGCCATCTGCCATCAGAATTATCGCCACGTAGCGGTAAAATCTCAATGTCATGTTGACTAATTCTCTCCAGTGAAAGTTTATTATCTATTTTGTTGAAGTAGAGAGGAAAGAACATGCTTTCCCTGTCTTCACGCCTGTCCTCGCTCCCTCTTTTTCTTAGATCTCTTAAAGCGTATCTGTGTCCATCAGGGTCAGTCTCGCTATATTCAGAAATTTGTTCGTCTGTAAGATCAAGTCCACGCGACAAGAATTCGTCTCGCGAGTATGCAATCATGTATTCATGTGTGAGGGCAATATTTTCCTTGTCGTTTCGGCCTTTTCTGTTGTTTTCAACAACCAGAATGGAGACAAGGTTTTCGTCGCCGAATATTTCATCAAGCATTGATCGTAGTCTGTGTATCTCGTTATCGTCACAACTTACCCAGATACTCCCATCATCAGCCAATAATTCATGTAACAGTTTAAGTCTTGGCCACATCATGGCGCACCACTTGTCATGGCGAAGCATATCTTCCCGGTTGACCGGATTACTGGAAAGCCACTCGCGCATGATAGGGCTGTTTACATTGTCGTTGTAACACCAATTTTCTTTTCCAGTATTGTACGGAGGATCAATAAAAATGCAGTCTACTTTTCCTGCGTATCGAGGAAGGAGACTTTTCAGGGCGTGGAGATTGTCGCCATGAATAATGAGGTTGCCGTCCAGGTCCCCGTTACCGATGGACTTGTCCGGGTGCGGCACGAGAGGACGGAAGGGGACGGTCAGATGATGATTGTAAACGAATTCCTTGCCCTTGAAAAAAAGCTCCATGAGGACCTCCCCGTGATGATGGCGGCAAAGACGCTACAGGGCTTCCTGGCGGCGGGCAAGGTCAACTTTAATATGCTTAAATATCGGACTTTTTTAAAAATAGAGAGCGATCCTGAAGGCGAGTGTACATTGGCGGCCAGCGGTAAAACCGCCTTGTTCTTGGTCCCGCAGGTCCCTTTGACCGCCCCCCTCAACCGCTTTAGCTTCTCGGTGAAGCCCGCTTGTGGGGAAGGTATCCGCCCCGTTGAAGGGAGAGGGAGGCTTCCCGGTTCCTGGCGGGCTTCGTACTTGGCCTGAGGCCAACACAGCCGGTCGAGGTCCGAAAAAAGTACCCCAAAATCAGACCAAAACTGTGCGCGATTTGGCCACGTAGGTCCCAGGTCATGAAGGCATGGAGATTTTCCCCCCCTTGGCGTGGCGCGTCGTCATTCCTTTCTATGGGGTTCATTTTTGATCGGTTTTCGGACAAGCGGCGGCCTCGACCTCTTTGGCTACCACCCCTCGCGCGAAGCATCACTGGTAACCATCCTGGTAACTTGGCCGGGATGGCCGCAGTCCCGCGCGCGGGAATCGGTGCGGACATGGTGCGGTCAATGGGCTTTGTTCGGTCCGATGTTCGGGGTGCAGCCTCGCGCACGCGCGCATACATGTGGGGAAATCCCGGAGGTGCGCACCTTCGCGCGAAGGAATTTGTGCGCACTAAGGTGCGCACTGCGAACCACGGACAGAGGCCGCGCCTACAGCTCGATGCCGAACCGTTCCGCCGTAGCAATCCAGAAGTCGGCTTCAATTGCTTCGATCTCCCAGCGGATGCGGTCAAACGTCCGTTGGTGCATGCCCTTGGGCTTGAAGGTGACCGGGTACGCCGTGCCAGCCCTGACCTGGACCCGCTCGCGCAGCTTGTTCGACCGCCGCAACACCCGTGACAGCTTGTCCTCGTTTTCGACCGCGTAGGCGATGCCGTGGCAATGCCGGCACCAGAAGCGCCGGCCGGCAAAAAGGACGCCCACGCGCCGCCCGCACCTGGGACACAGGAACCACGGCCGCGTCCCGCCGTAATGGCAGGGGGTTCGGCCCAGGTCCACAAGCGCGTCCACCTGCTCGCCGTCCTTGGTTCCGTACATGAGGCGGATGGAATCGGGATTGGTGAAGACGCCGATGCTGGCGGAGGGTTCGCCGCCCCAGGACCAGGACAAGGTGAAGGACAGCCCCGGCCGTAGCCAGCCCTTGCGATGCAGGAAGCGCACTTCCAGGCGCAGCATGTGTTCCCCGACCGGCCGCCAGCCGGGCCGACCGCTCCCAAATCCGCCCATGTCAGCACCTCCGAAATATTTCCCAAATCAATAGGCAAAAACACACTTTTCAAAGCTATGAATCGCCCAGGGATGTAGGCACCAAGCTGGTTCTCAGGCGATTGAACTTTGCCCAATTCTCGCCCCGGCTCGGGTGTCAACATTCAACTATTTTTTCAGCCTGCGCCTAGCGGGAAATCGCGGCTCCGCGCACCCGCCTTGAAAACCGTTCAGAAGGACCCGCGCGAAGTCGCCAGTCACCAGGAAGTCGCCACCCCAGCCTCGCGCGCACGCGCGCGTATGTGTCGGCAAATCCCTTCGGCGAACTGCTCCCCGTGGCGTTCAACGCGCGCGTGCGCGTGTGCGTATTGCTCCCCAAAGACTGAAGGGTTCACAATGCGCCGCACCAGCCGGCGAGATGACCACATGTCCCACTCGCCGCACTCCCGTCGATTCTCGGAAGGAAATCCGCCTCCTGTGTGGCGATCCCGAACAAGGAAATTGCCCGCGCCCGTCGCTGCTCCCGGGCCTTAGCGGAATAATACGGCGACACGCCCCGTCGGTATGGCCAAATTGAGCAGGGGGTCAGATCAAGAAAGTTCTTCCCGGCCGTGCAGCCGCCCACGTCGCCACCCGGGGCACAGTCGGCGCAATAGCTTTTGATGACTTTGAGGAACCGCCGGGACGCGCCGACCTCGATGACACCCGTTCGGTAGGCATGGAAGACGCAATTCACAGACGGACATTCCGGCACCAAGGCGAACGATCCGCCCATACAGCCCACACAGAACAAGCGGATGGATTCCAGCGCCGTTTTCCGGGGACCATCGAAACCGGGAACGGCCTCTTTGATTTTCTTGAGCATGGTGACTTCCTCCATGCGGAAATCGTCAAAAACTCTCGACGCGGGTACTACAAGCAGATGGGAACCCATGGCGTCGTTGGGGCATGCCCCGGTGGGTTATCCCCTTCCCCTCTCCTGATCGTTGATCCGGGAAGGGGGCCTATCCCACGTCGATTCCCTTGAAGCCGTCGTGGTCCAGGGCGGGGCCAGCAACGAACCACAGGTCTTGAACCGTTGCACGTTGCCCAGCGGTCCAGGTCTTTGGATAGAGCGGCCACCGGCTCCCACCGTCACCTCGACAAAACCGAAGGCCGGCATGCTGGCGCATGATGCTATTCACGATCTCCACGGCTTCGGCAGGGTCCAGGAATGGCAGCTTGTCCATGTGTGCAGATAGGTAGCCCCGGGCCTCGGCCAGTAGCGAACCAGTATAGGCGATAAGTTCAGGTTCGAGGCTAGGAGGATAGATGGCGAGGACGCGCTCGCCGGAGTGGACCACACGCACGGCATAGAGCTTGCCCAGGTCGCGCAGATCGACGGCCGCCCACCTCGCGTCAAAGTAGGGGGCGGCGGCGGCGGCTGGCCAGACGATCCACTCAAGGCCGGTCGAAAAATCGGCTGGGACAGAGGGAGGGATAACCCCGTTTTTTTGTCCCACGCCCTCTACCCTCATGGGACAAGATTTTTGCCCTTGTCCCACGGTTTGTCCCATGGCTTGTCCCACTTTCGACCGTTGTAACACCTTGTTTGCCAAGGTTTTTAATGATGCTGTCCCATCACTTGTCCCACAGGTGGTCCCACTTATGAGGCTTTGTCCCAGCGTCCCACGCCCTAGGGGCTGGGACAGTGGGACAAAATCATTTTGGGTGGTTGCGTTGTTCATGCGGCCGCCTGCTTCAGGCGTTTGACCAACCGGCCGACCTTGCTTTTGGAGAGCCCGGTTTCTTCGGCGATGTCGCGGATCGGAAGACCATCGGCATGGAGTCGGGCCACCATTTCAAGTTCCATGTCTTCGATGTCGCGGCAGGCCCAAACCAGGGCGTTGCCATCCTGTACGAGTTTGGCCTCGAAGGGCTTGGCGTCGTCTCCGATGATGCCACGGGCCTTTTCGAGGTGGACCTCGAAGCGCGCCCCTTCCTCGGGCCGGTAGTCCTGGGGCCGGCGCAGGGAAATGACGGTATCGAGTACATCCTCGCGGCTGGACGTGCCGCGTTGCCCTCCTCCCTTGTTAGCGTGATGGACCAGCAGGGCGGACATGCCCCGGCGACGTAGCGAGAGAATCCACTCCTGAACCGGCAACCAGCCTTCAGACTCATTCTCCCGGCCGGCTCGACAGAGCGTGGCGAGGTTGTCCACCACGAGCAGGTCCACGCCCTCCAAATATGGAGCTATGGCCGCCTGCCCCTCGGGAGTGGCGAGGTTCGGCATGAAGTCGGGTTGCGTGTCGGGCGTGATGATCCGCATGAATCCCGGTGTTGGCTCCTGGCGGTAGCTGGCGACAATGCCCGCAATGCGCTCCTGCATGGCGGAGGCGGGCATTTCCCCGTCAATGTACAAGACGCGCCGAGGCGTGGCCGCCTTCCAGCGAAACACCGTCTGCCCCGATGCAACGGCGTAGGAGACGTGCAAGGCGAAGTGCGTCTTGCCGATGCCGCGCGCGGCGTAGACCATGACCAAACCTTGGCAGGGGATGACCGGGGCGAGGATCAGTTCGCGGGGCTTGATGTCCAGGGCCAGGAAGTCGCGGATATCAAGGACCACCAGCCTCGACTTGTCGACCTTGGCGTCGGTCGCCCCCAGGACCTCGGCCGCAGCTAAGCACGCTTTGACCGCCTCCAGGCCCTCGGCCGCCGCCATGTCGTTGAAATCGGTCCCGTTGGCCGGGTCCGTAAACCTGGGCACGGAAAGCCGCGCCTTGACCGCGAGCGCCGCCTCGGTCGCCTTGGTCAGGCCCGGGTTGCCCTTGGTCTTGGCGTCGTCGTCGGCGCACAGGACGATTTCACGATCCGGGTATTGCGCCCTGGCCATGTCCGCCACGGCCAGCAAGTTGCCGCAGTTGAATGCCACCAGCACGGCGGCTCCGGTCGCGGCGTGAATCGTGGCCCCGGTCGCGTAGCCCTCGCAGACGTACAGTGGGCCGTCTTTTTCCCCGTTGGCGGTAAGTATGGGGAAATACCCGCCCTTGAGTTTCCCGCCAGCGAGAAAGAGCTTATTGCCGTCTGGTGCGATGAATTGGAGCGATTGAACCACCCCCTTGGCGTCGAGGACCGGCAGCACAAGGCGGCCGTCGTCGGTTATACGGAGGTCGCCCAGGCTCTTGACCTGCTTTCGGACCAGATACCCGTGATCCGCCGGGGCTGGCATGGTCGCGGCCAGGATGCGCTTTGCCTCGGCGCGGGCCTCGGCATGACGCTTGGCTTCCTCCTCCTGGCGGCGCTTTTTGTCGGCCTCCATGCGGACCTTGAGGCGGTTGCGTTCCTCGGGCGTCAACTCGCGGTCGCCCTTGGCGCAGAAGTTGAAGCTCTCGCCGGTTCGATGGTTGCCGTAAGCAGCGGACACGGGCTCGTCACCATGGGCGACGTACCAGCCGTTTTGACTGTGCGGCTTGTCAGCCGTGGCGCATCGGTGAATCTGGCCGTCGAGGATGATTTCGCCCGGGGCAAGGCCGTTGCCCTCCATGGCGGCGGTCAAGGAGTCTAGGACTTTTTGCACGGAGAAGATAAGCGGCGGCATGGTGGATGACGCTGCCCGGGATAAATGGGACGTGGTGCTGGTCATCGCGCCCCCCCAGCTCGGGCGATAATTGCCAGCAAGACAAAGACCTTGACGACGGCGGCCCGGATATTGGAAAAGAAGCTGTCCACGCCACTTTTCCAGCCCTGGCCCCCGGTCGGGGCTTTTTTTGTGCTCATGATCGCCCCCTACGCCCTGGCTTCGGGATCAACCCGATGGGCAACAAGGAAAGCGTCGAGGTCCGCCATACGATAGCGGATGGATCGGCCGATTTTCAAAAAGTCTGGGGCCTTGTGGGCGGCGCGGCGGGCTTGCAGGGTCTTGACGGACAGATTGACGTAAGCGGCGGCCTGCTTTTCATCCACCACCATATACTGGACGGACTGCTTGTCGCCTGTCGTAACCTTGATGGTCCTTTCCATAGCGATGCTCCTTGAGTGCCGGGCCATGGTTTTTGAAGTGGCCCGAGGCGTCGCTATAGGAATAGAAGCGGTTATGGAGACGGTGAAGCTATCCCGTTGTCCCGTCTAAGAACTTTCTTGTCCCGCCTGATCGGTGGGAGAGGTAGGGAAATCGAAAGGAAAACCGACAAAAAAAAATTCAAAACAAGCAGGAATAATCAACCATTTCAAGCTATCCCACCATGGCTTTTAGAGGAGCACCCACAGACGGAAACCACAGGGAGGAGCTATTTTTTCTTGGGATCTTGTTCTTTCAGGTGCTCGGGCAATGAACGGCGAAAAGCCTCAAAGGCTCGCTTGCGGATTCCGTCGCGCCGCGTTTTCCATTCTGCCGCATGGAAAGCCGTGCATCCTTTCTCCCCAGCCGCCATAAGTTGGGCCGTAAGGGCGACGGCGCATTCTACATCCTTGATCCATTCATTAATGTGGTTGTCTTCAGACTTGCAACTGGCGCAGTCATAAGTTGCAGTATCGCAATCCTTCAGTCGTGTATTTTCTTCTTGGAGTTGTTCATTCAGAGATTGTAATTCATAAATTCTTGATTTTAAAATCTCTATCTCTTCGCTAATTGCTCTTAATCTTTCATTAACTCTCCTCTGGTTTTCGTATTCTTCCCTTTCTCTTTTTTTATGATTATACCTAGTGTGGCGCTCCCGCAGGATAGGATCAACCTTTTCACGGGCATCAATACCTTCAGCATGTATATAAATACCAGCAGGTTTATGAATCAATTTTCCATCATTATCATGCCAAAAACTAATATCTAGAAAAGCTGTTAACCTTCCGTCATCAAGCATATTTTTAACAAGTTGCCAAGGCAGATCCCACATATTACATATATCTTCAATCGAATACCCTGGCGGTCTGTATCGAAACTTATTTACAAAATGGACGCTATCCATGTCTTTCGTTGATTCAAGGTGGTCAACGAATAGGGATTCAGTTAGTTCTGACTTCCACGCCAATAGGTATTCATCGTTTGGCGAACAAATCTGTCCAAATTTCAAGCCATATTGTTTATAATCTAAATGTTCACCTTCGCTCATCAGTTCCCTTCAACTTCTTCCTTGAAATAATCCAGGGTCAGGCCGCCAAGGGAAGCGACTTTTTGCCGGGGTTCATGAGGCCCCGGCTAGACCCTGGAAAGACTGTCTACTTGTATACGCCCCCTCGGAACCCGGCTTTGAAGATAAAAAGGCGTTCGGGTTCCGAGGTGAACAGGATGCGCACCCCGCCCACTCGAAGCCGAAAGTCATGGGGATTCGGTTGCAACCGCTTGATGTCCAACCCCTCGAAGTCGCCGGCCAGAAGCCGTGTCACGGCCTCCTTGATTTTCTTCCGTTGCGACTCGGGTAGAGACAGAATGAAGGCGTTAGCCTTTTTGTTGATAACGAGTTCACGCCCCATGGCGGCTACCAATCGGCCATGGCCTTGCCGAGGTCCAATGCCTCGCCTCTGGCAAGCGCATCGTAGGCTTCGCGGCGGTCTTCTTCGTCTTTGGCCGAGAGGCGGGCCTCCCCGTGTAATTCGGCTTGCAGGGCCTCCCATTCATCAAGGGGAATGACCACGGCCACGCGGTTGCCCTGTTCGTCTATCTGGTACTGGATGCCCATGAGGTCACCTTCCTTGCCGCCAGTATGGAAGCGGCCAGCTTGCGACGTTGAGGCTCTTTCTATCATCGCTCCTTCCCCATTGAAATAACCTTCCCGTCCATGGAGTCCCTTGCCCTGCCGACATTGCCCAAGAGATTGCCGGCCACTTCGGAGGCCTGCTTGAGGGCGTCGTCACGCAGGTGGGAATATCGCTTCGTCATTTGGGGGGATTTGTGGGTCAGAAGCTTTTGCAGGGTCAGCATGTCCACCTGTCCCGAGGACGCCAGCGTGGACGCGAAAAGATGCCGTAGGCCGTGCAGGGGGCGGAAGTCGGCAGGCAGGCCGGCGCGGGTCTTGATGCGGTTGCTTGCCACCTGGATGGTCACGCGCTGCTTACCGCCCTGGCCGGGGAAGACGTAGGGCGTTCCGTCCACATGGGGATGGTCTTCAAGCACGCCCCTGGCCGCGTCGTTGAGCGGGATTTTCTGGCTTTTGCCGCCTTTGGGATGGCGAATGTGGATAAAGCCCCGCTCGAAATCCACGTCCCGCCATTCGAGCTTGAAAAGCTCGCCGCGCCGCATGCCCGTGAACATGGCCAGCCGCATGAAGTTTGCGGCCTGAATGTTGGGTTCGTCCTCGATGGCCTGGACAAGACGGGCCAGTTCGTCGGCGTCGAGGTCTTCCGTGGTTTCATTATCCACACGCGGCATGCTGATCGTCTGCTTGCGCGGGTCGGGGGAATCGCACAGGCCCTTTTTGACGCCGAAGCGGACAAGACGCTTGAACAGGGCCAGGACGTGCTTGACAGTTTGGGGTGACTTGCCCTGCTTGAGCAGGCGGGAGCGCAACCGGTCGAGGTCCAGGGTCAGGACCTCGACCGGGTCCTTTTCCCCGAAGGTAGGCTTGAGGTATTTCTCGAAGCGGCTCCGGTCCGTCGTAAGCGCCGCGCCGGGCGTTTTCTGTGACGAATATTCCTCCCACAGCCTTGTGAAGGTCCAGCGTCCGGCCTCGGCTTCCTTGGCGGCCTTATCCTCTTCCCGGCGAGCCTGATTCGACAGCGCCTTGCCCTCGATGCGTTCCGCCCTAATCCGCGCCGCCTTGGCCGGGGTCATGGCGTCCTGGTGCTGGCGACCGGCCTTTTCCTCAATGAGCTTCCCGTCGCGGCGGTACATAACGTAATAAATCCGCTCGGGCTTGCTCGTGGCCACGGCCTGCCCCTCGACGTAGTAGACCCCCGGATAGGATGTCTTGAAGCGTTTCTTTGCCGGCATGCCGATAACCTCCCCCGGAATTCGTACCCAACACTATACCCAACAGCCAAGGTAAAAATACAGACGACAGGATAGGAGTCAAGAGGAAAACGAGAAGAAAATTTATTCAGTAAATTAGGACATTATGAGGCTAAATGGGAAAGGACAGGGATTGAGGGGAAATGTAGGTTGATGGCCTTTCACGCCGGTAACAGGGGGTTCAAATCCCCTTGGGGACGCCAAGAAATTCAGCGGGGTACCTGTCCAGGGTAACCCGCTTTTTCGTTGGTCCACACGAAGTCCACATTTACGACTCCTGTAGTCCGGTATTCCCCCTCACTCTTGGGAAGCTTTCTGGATGCTGACGACTTGATTGGGACCGAGCGGCCCATTACGAAAGTGTTGACTGTACCGGCAACACCTCTGCCTGCTGGAGCGTCGTTTGGATAGCCGCATCCTGGGACGGCCGCGCTCGCGCCCCTGCCCGGCCCCGGGCGCGGCCAATGCGGCGAAGGGGCTAACGGCGGCTGGGCTCCGGATGGGCGACCACGGCGACATCACGCGGGGTGCCCGGTCCGTGCGGACCGCAAGACTCTCGAATGACGAGGTCGCTGGCCAGGACGACTTGCCGCGTCGGCCGGCTTGATTCGGCAATGCGCTTGAGCAGCATCTCGCAGGCGGTCTGGCCGATGGCGTAGGCCGGCTGCGCGACAACGGTGACCGCCGGGCGCAGCATGGAAGTCCACAGCGTCTCGTCGATGGTCGCGAAGGCGATCCCTTCCGGCATGGGCACCCCCCTGTCCCGGATGGCCTTGCAGGCCCCGGTGGCCAAAAGCCCGTTGCTGGTGATGAGCGCCTGCGGCGGCCGCGACGAATCGAGCAGCCGTTGCGTCGCCTCGTAGCCCGCCGGCTCCTTGGCCGGAAGGCTGAGGACCAGTTCCTTGGGCGCGGAAACGCCGGCCTCCTTCAAAGCGGCGAGAAACCCCTCGCGCCGCTCCCGCCCGGTGCTGCTTATCGCGCCGAACAGGCCGGCGATGCGCGTATACCCGTGTTCCAGCATGTGCCGCGTCAGGGCCGTGGCGGCGGCCACGTTGTCGATGCCCACGCTGTCGAGGCTCGCCCCGGTCACGCGGCGGTCGATGATGACGAGCGGCATGGCCGAGGCGATTTGCGGCGGGAACTGCCGCGACAGGCGCCCGGTCGGGGCCAGGATGACGCCGGCGGCGTTGCCGTTTCGCATGAGTTCCAGATAGGTGCGTTCCTTGTCCGGATCCTCGTCCGTGTTGCACAAAAGGACGCTGTAGTCGTTGGCCTGGGCCACGTCTTCCACGGCCCGGGTGACCATGGCGAAGAAGGGGTTCTGGATGTCGGCCACGATAAGCCCGATGCTGTTCGAGCGCTTGGAACGCAGGCTGCGCGCCGCGAGGTTGGGCGTATAGCCGAGCTGGCGCACCACGGCCCGCACCTTGTCCCGCATTTCCGGACGCACGTTGGGCTTGTCGCCAAGGACCCTGGAAACGGTGGCCACGGAAACGCCGGCCGCGTCGGCTATGTCCTTGATCCGCATGGATTCCTCCCGCCTGGTCGCCCTGAATGTAAACGATTGCAGAGATATCTCAAGTCACTTCTTCACCTGCTCAAAAAACAGCATGTCGCAGCCGAAAAAACAAAGCCCGAAACACCTCCCGACCATGACTTTTCTACCGTATCCCCCATTCCAGTCAAGGAATCCTTTTCAGAAAACAATTCTTTCCTATTGAGGACGCGTAAATAATTCTGAAGACCGTTGACACGTTTTTTGTAATCGATTACAAAACTCGCCAAGACTGGACCACGCCAGGAGGATCGCCATGATCGACTTCGACAAACGTTCCGTTTTGTTGGGCGCGCGGGTGGCGGGAAAACACGAGGCCATCGAGCAGGTGGCGGGCTTGCTCGCCTCGTGCGGCAACATCGATCCGGGCTACGCGCAAAGCATGCTGCGCCGCGAATCCGTGGCCAACACCTTTCTAGGCAACGGCATCGCCATTCCCCACGGCTTGCCCCAGGACAGGGCGCTCATCCGCAAAACCGGCATCGCCGTGCTCCAGACGCCCGAGGGCGTCGCCTGGAATCCCGGGGAGACCGTCTATCTCGTGGTCGGCATCGCCGCCTCCTCCGACGAGCATATCCCCATCCTGACCAATCTCACCCATGTGCTCGACGACCCCGAAATCGCGGACCGGCTGGCCGTGACCCGGGACCCGGAAGAAATCGTGGCGGCGCTGCGCGGGGAGCTTGCCCTCCGGGAAAAGCCCGCCCCGGCCCTGGACCTCTCGGGGTATGACCAGTCCCTGGTCGTGACCGTCGCCGGCGAGCACGGACTGCATGCGCGCCCAGCGACGTTTTTCGTGGACGTGGCCAAGACGTATGACGCGGACATCCTGGTGGAATACGACGGCCGCGCCGCCAACGGCAGAAGCCTGGCCTCCCTGCTCAAGCTCGGCGTGACCACGGGCAGGCAGATCCGCCTCCACGCCAAGGGACCGCAATCCCAGGCCGCCCTGGCCGCCCTGAAAAACGCCGTGGACGCGGGCCTGGGCGAGGAGCGCGGGGAGCCCGGCGCCGCGCCGTCCTCCGGCTCGGGACACGGGTTCGTCCCCACCACGGATGCCCACGCCATCCTTGGCGTGGCCGCATCGCCCGGGTTGGCCATCGGCCCCGTCAAGCAGCATGTGCACAGCCGCATCATCGTGGAAGCCACGGCCAAGGACCCGCAACGGGAACTGACCGCCCTGCGCCAGGCCCTCGTCGCGGCGCAAGAGAATCTGCACAATCTCTACGAGGAGGTCCGGGCGCGCTCCGGCCTGCAGAAAGCGGCCATTTTCCACGCCCACGAGGCCTTCCTGGACGATCCGGAGCTCCTGGCCGAGGTCGAGGCCGGCATCCGGCAAGGCAAAAGCGCCGGTTTCGCCTGGCGACAGGTCATCGACTCCCGGGTCGCCGCCCTGGAGCGGCACGACGACCCGGTGCTGGCCGGCCGGGCCATGGACCTGCGCGACGTGGGCCGGCGCGTGCTGCGCCATCTGGCCGGCGTGGTGCACGACGACTTCGTGCTCCCGGACACGCCGGTCATCCTGGTGGCCGAGGATCTCACCCCCTCGGACACGGCCATGCTCGACCCGGCGCGGATCCTTGGATTCTGCACCGCCGCCGGCGGCCCCACCTCCCATTCCGCCATCATCGCCCGGTCGCTCGGTATTCCGGCCATGGTCGGGGCCGGTCCGGCCCTGCTGGCGGTCGCGGACGGCGTCCAGGCCATCCTCGACGGCGACGGCGGGGCCCTGTACCTCGACCCCGGCCAGGAGGACCTGGCCGCCGCGACCCAGGCCAGGCGGAAGATGAGCGATGTGCGCGACGAGGAGCATGCCGCCCGCTTCCAACCCGCCCTGATGCGCGACGGAACGCGCGTGGAGGTCGTGGCCAACATCGGCAAGGTCAACGAAGCGGGGCAGGCCGTGGAGGCCGGCGCCGAGGGCGTGGGGCTCATGCGCACGGAATTTCTTTTTCTCGGCCGCGAGACCCCGCCGGACGAGGAAGAGCAGTTCCAAAGCTACAAGGCCATGGTCGAAGCCCTGGCCGGCCTGCCCATCATCATCCGCACCCTGGACATCGGCGGCGACAAGGCCGTGCCCTATCTGGACCTGCCCCACGAGGACAATCCGTTTCTCGGCGAACGGGGCATCCGGCTGTGCCTGAACCGCCCGGAACTCTTCCTGTCCCAGCTGCGCGCCGTCTATCGGGCCTCGGCCGCGGGCCCGGTGCGCATCATGTTCCCCATGATCGCGACGCTCGAGGATCTGGCCGCGGCCAAGCGCCTGGCGGAAAAGGCCCGCATCGAGGTCGGGGCCGCGCCCGTTCCCATCGGCATCATGGTCGAGGTGCCCTCCGTGGCCCTCATGGCCCCGGAATTCGCCCGGGAAGTCGATTTCTTCTCCGTGGGCACCAACGACCTGACCCAGTACGTCATGGCCATCGACAGGCTGCACCCCTCCCTGGCCGCCAAGGCCGACAGCCTGCATCCCGCCATCCTCCGCCTGATCCGGCAAGTGGTGGACGCGGCCGAGGCGGCCGGCAAATGGGTGGGCGTGTGCGGCGGTCTTGCCGGCGAGCCGCTCGGCGCGGTCATCCTGGCCGGGCTTGGCGTGCGCGAACTGAGCATGGTCGTGCCGAGCATCGCCGCGATAAAGGCCAAAATGCGCACGATCCGCATGGACGACGCCCGGGCCCTGGCCAAAAAGGCCCTGGCCTGCCGCGACGTCAAGGACGTGCGCGCCCTCCCCCTCCCCTAAAACAGGCAGGCAACGCCATGCTGCAAGAACAAACCGTCGTCACCGTCACCATGAACCCGGCTGTGGACCTGGCCTGCACCGTGCCCGGGTTCGCCCTCGGCGAGGTCAACCGCGTCGCGCGCGCCCGGACCGATCCCGGCGGCAAGGGCATCAACATCGCCCGGCTGTTGCGCCTGTTCAACCTGCCCGTGGCCGGCACGGGTTTCCTTGGCGCGGACAATGCGGGCCTTTTCGAACGGCTTTTCCAACAACGGGGGATCCAGGACGCCTTTGTGCGCCTGCCGGGCGAGACCCGCACGGACGTCAAGGTGGTCGACCCCGAGGCCAAGACCACCACGGACATCAACTGCCCCGGCCTGACGCCGGACACGCCCCATCTGGCCGCGCTTTTCTCGACGGTCGACCGCCTGTCCCGGGACGCGGGACTCGTGGTCATCGCCGGTAGCCTTCCCCCGGGCCTGGAGGACGGGGTCGTGGCGAAGCTCGTGGCCATGGCCCGCGCCAGGGGACTGCGCGCCGTCGTGGACACCAGCGGTCCGGCCCTGGCCGAGGCCATCGCCGCCAAGCCTTCCCTCATCAAACCCAACACCCTGGAACTCGGCCAATACCTGGGCCGCTCCGTGGAATCCCTGGAAGACGTCGTGGCCGAAGCGCGCGCCCTTGTGCGCGGCGGCATCGAAACCGTGGCCGTGTCCCTGGGCGAACGGGGGGCCGTGTTTGTCGAGGCCGAGGCGGCCGTTGTGGCCAGGCCTCCCCAAATAGAGGCGGTCAGCACCGTGGGCGCGGGCGACGCCATGGTCGCCGGGTTGTGCGCCGGCCTGGCCCGTGGCCTGCCTTTGCCCGAGCGCGCCCGGTTGGCGACGGCCATGGCCGCCGCCGTGGTGGCGCAACCGGGGCCCTGCCTGTCCGACATCGGCCCGGCCAGGGCGCTTGAAAGCCTTGTCGTCGTCGAACCGCTGGAAGCGAGGAGGATGGAGTCATGAAAAGGATCGTCGCCGTCACCGCGTGCCCCACCGGCGTGGCCCATACCATCATGGCCGCCGAGGCCCTGAAACAGGTGGGCGCGAGCATGGGCCACAGCGTCACCGTCGAAACCCAGGGCGCGCAAGGCGCCAGGGACGTGCTTTCCCCCGAGGCCATCGCGGCCGCCGACGCGGTCATCATCGCCTCGGACATCCACATCGACCCCAGCCGTTTCGTCGGCAAGCCCATCCATGCCGTAAGCACCGGCGACGCCATCCGCAAGACCAAGGCGGTCATCGAAGCCGCCCTGGCCGAATCGGGCGAGCCGGAGGAGGCCGCACCGCCGCCCGCCGACGCCATTCCCCACCCGCCGATCGCCGAAGCGCAAAGCGTGTCCATCGTCGGCGTGACATCCTGCCCCACCGGCATCGCCCATACCTTCATGGCCGCCGAGGCATTGCGCAAGGCGGCCACGGAGCTCGGCTACGCGGTGAAAATCGAGACCCAGGGCTCGGTCGGCGCGAAAAACGTGCTCGCGCCCGAGGACATCGCCCAGGCCGACGCCGTGGTCATCGCCGCCGACGCGTTCGTCGACGCGTCGCGGTTTGTCGGCAAGCCGCTCTATGAAACGACCACCAAGGCCGCGCTGCACGACGCCCGGCAAGTCATCGAAACGGCCCTTGCCGCCCCCCCGAAAACCGCCGCCTCGTCCGAAGCCGCGCCGGCCGAAGCCGCCTCCGGCGCGCCCCGGAAAAAAGCCTCCGCCGGTCCCGGACCCTACCGCCACCTCATGACCGGCGTGTCCTACATGCTCCCCGTGGTGGTGGCCGGCGGCCTGCTCATCGCCCTGGCCTTCGCCCTGGGCGGCATCTACGTCGGCGACCAGAAGGGCACCCTCGGCTGGGCCCTCATGCAGATCGGCGGGGCCACGGCCTTCAAACTCTACATTCCCGTCCTGGCCGGGTTCATCGCCTATTCCATCGCCGAACGCCCCGGCATAGCGCCGGGCCTTGTGGGCGGCATGCTGGCCGCGACCGAGGGGGCCGGATTTCTCGGCGGCATCGTGGCCGGCTTTCTGGCCGGCTACCTGACGCGATGGCTCAACGGCGCGATCAGGCTGCCGAAGAACCTGGAAGGGCTCAAGCCCGTGCTCATCCTGCCGTTTCTCTCCACGCTTGTCGTGGGGCTCTTGCTCGTCTTTGTCATCGGCCCGCCCGTCAAGGCGATCCTCACGGCCCTTACGGACTGGCTCGCCGGCATGCACCAGGCCAGCGCCCTGATCTTCGGCCTGATCCTCGGCGGCATGATGGCCGTGGACATGGGCGGTCCGGTCAACAAGGCCGCCTACACCTTCGGCGTGGGGCTGCTCGCCAGCAACGTCTATGCCCCCATGGCCGCGGTCATGGCCGGGGGCATGACGCCCCCTCTGGCCCTGGGCCTGGCGGCGACCCTTTTCCCCAAACGCTTCAGCCCGGAGGAACACGAGGCCAGCAAGGCGGCCATGGTCCTGGGGCTGGCCTTCATCACCGAGGGGGCCATTCCTTTCGCGGCCAGGGACCCGTTTCGGGTCATTCCCTGCGCCGTGCTCGGCTCCGCCGTGACCGGGGCCTTGTCCATGGTCTACGGCGTCACGCTCATGGTCCCCCACGGCGGCGCGTTCGTCCTGCTCATCCCGGGCGCGGTGACGCATGTCGCCGCCTACGCGGCGGCCATCGCCATCGGCACGGCGGTCACGGTGCTGGCTTTGTACGTGGCCAAGCGACGCATCCCGGTTGCCGCCTGAACGTGGGAAAATCGCGATTGCGGCGAAACGAAACACAAGGAGACTCCGCCATGAAAAAGACTGTCCTGTTTGTCCTCGCCTGTCTCTGCCTGGCCGCGACCCAGGCCTTGGCCCGGGATTTCGTGCTGACCGACACGACCGGCAATGTTTCGATTCCCGAATGGACGGTTTCGGCCAAGTCGCTGGGGTTCACGGACGGCCCCGCTTTTTCGGTCACCAAGACGACGCTCCATGGGGGCAAGCAGGAAGGCAGCACGCGCATCACCATCGTGACCCCGGAACTGGAGGTGTCGCTGATCCCGACGCGGGGCATGGACATTTATGAGATCAAAAGCGGCGGCATCCGCTTCGGTTGGAAATCGCCGGTGGATGAAATCGTCAATCCCGCCTTCATGAACCTGGAGATGCGGGGAGGCCTGGGCTGGCTGGACGGGTTCAACGAAATGATGGTGCGTTGCGGCTACGAGTGGACCGGCCACCCCGGCCAGGAGCAGGGGCGCCTGATGAGCCTGCACGGCCGCGCCGGCAATACGCCCGCGTCCAAGGTCGTGGTCGCCATCGACGACAAGGCCCCCCACGCCATCCATGTCAAAGGCCTGATCAAGGAGAACACCTTCAAGTTCGCGGCGCTGGAAACCTGGACCGAGCTGACGGTGACCCCCGGCGTCAAGTGCGTGAAGATCCACGACGTCCTGACCAACAACAGCGATTACGACCGCGATTACCAGATCATCTACCACAGCAATTTCGGCGTCCCCATCCTCGAGGCCGGGGCCAAGGTGCTGATCCCGGTCCAGGAGATTTCGCCCTTCAACGACTACGCCAAGAAAGGGCTGGCCGACTGGCAGACCTATCTGGGCCCGACCAAGGGCTATGACGAGATGGTTTTCAATATCCGGGCCTATGCCGGCAAGGACGGCTGGACCCCGGTGGTGCTGCGCAACAAGGCCGGCGACCATGGCATCGCGGTGCGCTATGACGCCGCCGAACTGCCGGTGCTGACGTTGTGGAAAAACACCGACACCCTGCGCCAGGGATATGTGACCGGCATCGAGCCCGGGACGAGCTACGCCTATCCGCGCCAGATCGAGCGAAAGCAGGGGCGGGTGAAAAGCCTTGCCCCGGGCGCCAGCCAGGCCTTCGATGTGGAGTATTGGCCGCTGACGACCGGCGACGAGGTGGCCGGCTTCGCCAAGCGGGTGGAAGCCGTGGCCGCCGGCCGGACGCCCAAAGTCGTTGCCGTCCCCATGGCCAAGGAATAAAAGCGTTCGGATAGATAAACGCCAACGCCGCCCCCGCGCGGCACGGGAAGCGGGCCAGGATTCGGGCGCGCTTCCCGACAACACCGCGACAAAGGAGGATTCCACATGGCATTGCACGAGCACACCACGGCCATCTATGAGCTTGCCCGGCTGATCAACATGAGCCTCAAACCCGGCGAAGTCCTGTCCCTGATCGCCGAGCACACGGCCAAGGCCATGAGGGCCAAGGGTTGTTTCATCCGCCTGCTGAGCCGCGACGGCAAGATCCTGGAACCCGGCGCGTATTATGGTCTCTCGGATCGCTACGCCCACAAGGGCCCCGTGGAAGTGGCCAAATCCCGGCTCGACCAGGAAGTGCTCAAGGGCGAGATCCTCACCATCGCCGACGTGAGCAAGGACGACCGGTTCCAGTATCCCAAGGAAGCCGCCGACGAGGGCTTGTGCTCCCTGGTGGTCGCGCCGCTTTCCGTCGGCGGCGACAGAATCATCGGGTCCATCAGGGTCTATTCCGCCGAGTGTCGGACGTTTAGCGCCGAGGATCTCGAATTTGTGCGCTGCATCGCCAACCTTTCCGGCCTGGCCCTGGAAAACGCCCGCATGTACGCCGCCCTTTCCCGGGCCAAGCAGTTGGCGGACGAATACACCTATCAGGTTTTCGAGGAGTAGCCATGAGCAAAATACGCGTCGGCATCAACGGATTCGGCCGCATCGGCCGTCAGGTGCTGCGCTCCATCTGGGAGCGGCACCGGGAAGCGATGGAAGTGGTGGCCATCAACGACCTCTTCGAGGTGAAGACCAACGCCCACCTGCTTGCCCATGACACCTGTTACGGCCGGTTCGCCCCGCGCGTCGTCGTGGACGGCGACACCATGCGCATCGGCGACGAGTGGAACATCGTGAACCTCGGCGAACGCGACCCGCGCCTGCTTCCCTGGGGCGACCTCGGCGTCGACGTGGTGGTGGAATCCACCGGCATTTTCCGCACCGGCCCCAAGGCCATGCAGCACGTGGAAGCGGGGGCCAAGCGGGTGGTCATCTCCGCGCCGGCCAAGGACGAGGACATCACGGTGGTCATGGGCGTCAACCATGCACAGTACGACCCGGCCAAGCACGTGGTCATTTCCAACGCCTCGTGCACCACCAATTGCCTGGCCCCCATCGTGCACGTCCTGCACAAGGCCTACGGCATCGCCAAGGGCGTGATGACCACGGTGCACGCCTACACCAACGACCAGCGCATTCTGGACCTGCCGCACAAGGACCTGCGCCGGGCCCGGGCCGCCGCCTGCAACATGATCCCCACCTCCACGGGCGCGGCCAAGGCCGTGGCCCTGGTGATTCCGGAGATGGCCGGCCGGTTCGAGGGATTTTCCGTTCGCGTGCCCACGCCCACGGTTTCTCTGGTGGATTTCGTGGCCGTGCTGGAGAAGGACACCACCGCCGAGGCGCTCAAGGCCGCGCTTCGCGAGGCGGCCGAAGGGGAGCTCAAGGGCATCCTGGCCGTCTCCCCGGAACCGCTCGTCTCCTCGGATTACGTGGGCGATTCCCACTCCTCCATCGTGGATGCGGATTTCACCACGGTCCAGGGCGGCAACCTCGCCAAGGTGTACGCCTGGTACGACAACGAATGGGGCTATTCCTGCCGCGTGGCGGATCTTATCGCCTACATGGGGCAACGCGGCATCTGACACGGGCCTAAGCCCGCCGCCCGCGCCCTCCCGAGCCCGGCCGCGCCGGAGCCGGGAGGGGCGGGCAAACCGGGGGGAATCGCTTCCCGGTCCACACGCCTGTCGCGATGATATTTCCCTCCCCCCACTGCATGCTCCCAGCTCTTTTCGCCAATGGAAAAGCGCATTCACCGGCAGCGCCATGCGCGGGGCCCGGGGCCAATGGCTTCCGAGCTTCCAGGCGAAAACGCTCCACATTACGGGAACGCAAATTTTGCCTTTCTGTGAGCCTGTTGCTATTCATGCTTTCAACATGTCTTTTGAGGCGACCCCGCATGAAAATTGTGACTTCATGGAAATCCGCGCCAGTATCCTCGATAATCATATTTTCATGTTTCCTTTTCGTTTATTTATTTTGCTTGTCAGATGTTTTTCAAACAAAGAATCTTCCGTCCCAATCGAACGAATCTCGAGGAGGAGAACTCCTTGTTTTGCCGCAAAAAGCCCACGCGGCCATTGCCAGTTTGCGAAATCACCATGCCACATGTTTTTCCCTATCCGACGATATTCTCAAGAACGACTTGCTCAAGCAGCGCATAATCGAAGGGGCCTGGCCCATCATCTATGATGCGACATGCAAAACGCGTGTCATGCTGAGCGACAACTAGACGGATAAAAAAGCGAATGCCAACCAGAGGGAGGAGGAAATAGGCATTGCCACCACTGCTCGTCGGTCTTTTTTTTGCGATTGCTTTCGTTTTTTTGGGGAACATCATTTGCAAAAAAACAGAAGCCGACCAATCAACATACACGTATATCTGCTTTCTGTCAGGGCTCAACAGTGTCTATACACTTGTTCTGACAGGAATACCCTTGCCGTTTATCATCTCCCTGTTGTGGGCGGCCCTTGTTCTATCAGGCCTTTTTTATCTCTACAAACGGCAGCGCTGGCCATTTAAAATAGCCTCGTCCTTCCTGTGGCTTATACTTCTCTCGGCACCATTTCTATACATATTATGCGTTCAACCGATATACAACTGGGATGCGCGTTCCATCTGGTTCTTTCACGGCAAGATACTGTATTATGCTCATAGACTTGGCAATCATATCGGATTCGAGCGCGCTTTATCGATCGGCTATGATGCGCATATGGACTACCCCAAGCTTGTTTCGTCCCTCAGCGCGCTTGCCGCACAAACAATCGGTTTTTGGAATGAATATATTCCAAAAGCTTCGCTCGTTACCCTGTTCCTCCTTGGTTTGATCGGCCTGTCCTCCTTAAGAATCCTTTCCCTTGCATCCAAATCCATGCTTCTGACGGCCTGGATCATCATCACGTATTACAATGCGCCGGGGCAGACCATGGACGCCTGGCTTAGCTTTTATTCGATGCTATCAGTGTTGTTTTTTTTGGAATTTTTCGAATACAAGGAATCGTCATCCTTTGCCTGTTGCATTATCACTTCACTCCTTCTTCTCTCGCTAAAGAATGAGGGAAATGCCATCTTCATTATTCTAATTATACTATATGCCAGCATTTTTTACATACAAAGAAGCACTGTCCGCTTATGCATGGAATTCAAGCAAGACTGGCTTATCTACCTTATAGCCCTTATACCAATAATACTATGGGAAACAAGAAAGATTGAGATGAGACTTCATGTCGACCTGGATTTATATTCGTCCAATGCGCTAGAGCACTTATCCTCCCGAGCCAATCTATCCACAGTTTATGAATTTTCGTATTATTTATTTTATGTGTGCAATCTTTTCCTTACGCCGCTCACCATTTGCTTCGCCATTATTTTACCTAGCTTGTTTTCAATACAACGCATATGGAAAATAAAAATATTTCGATACAGTATCATCATAGCATCATCATTCTTTCTCATGTACACACTTACGTTATCCTGGGTCTACTTCACGACGCATCATGAGTTCACCTGGCACCTTGCCAATAGCGCCATACGAGTCATCCAACCAATAAAGCTGATTGGATTTGTTCCCTTGGCTCTCTTTTTCTCCGTCCGAGAGAAAATACGCGGATGAAGACGCCCCATCTTCCGCACGCTTAGGATTCTAAGCCTGTCCAGACATATTCCACGCGATTCGGCAAGTCGCGCCGGCACAAATCACGCGCACGTTCCGTCCCGGCATCCTTCGAGAAGTTGTCTGTCCAACATGCGGATTTCGCCGTCGCGTTGCTCTATGAGGCCCATTTTCGCCATTTTGGTGAGGGTTCGCGAAAGGGTTTCCGGGGTTACGCCTATGATCTTGGCGAATTCCCGGTGCGTGACCCCGAGTCGGACCGATTCGCCCCGCGCGTGCGTAAGAAAGTAGGCGGCGATGCGGGACGGGATCTGCTTCAGGGACAGCGCGTCGATCATCTCCATGGCCTCCTTGAGGCGTCGCGACATGACCTGCAGCAGGACAAGCAGCAAGGCCGGATCCTCTTTGGACAGCCGTTCGAATTGCCGGGGCGCCAGGACAAGCACCCGGCTTGATTCCAGGGCGGCCAGATTGGCCGGATGCTTGCCGTCGGAAAAGACCGAGCACAGGCAAAACGGTTCCCCGGGCCCGAAAATGTAGATGATCTGCTCCTTGCCGTCCTCCGCGACCTTGAAAAGCTTCACCCGTCCGGAAAGAAGGACGTGGAATCCCGTCGAGGCGGCCCGTTCGCTGAAGTAGAGGCCGCCCGGGGCAATGGACTCCACCGAGGCCTCGCGCGCCACGTGTTCCCGCTGGGCGGCGCTCAGCGTGGCGAAAAGCGCCACCTCCTCCAACTCCCCGGCCGTGATCCTGGTTCGGACGCCTCCTTCCTTTTTTCCCATTTTTGCTCCCCGTGTTGATTGCGATCAATGCCCGGACGCCGCGCCTTGCCGCATAGTGCGGTCAAACAGCAAGGAGGTCCCCGGCCATGAAATACAACGTCCTATGTCCGTATTGCCATGGAAAGCAAGCGGTTGCCCATCCCGGCGACTATACGCCAATCTATGCCGAGTGCGCGTCTTGCGGCAAGCGGTTTGTCCTGGAGCCGGAGCGGCATGGCGTCGCCGTCTACAAAGTCGAAGACGCGCCGTGTTGCTCCGACCCGGATTGCCTGGCAACCGAGCTTGCCGCCTCGGAAAACGACTAGCCGCGACGCTCGCGACAATGGTCCGGCTAAACACGATACGGATTTCAGAGAGAGGTGTCGCATGACGCATATCCTGCAGAAAATAACCAAGAATCTCATCCTGGCCATCCCGGCCACCATGGTGTTGGGCTTTCTCTTCGGCCTGTCCACCGACGCCCGCTGGCTGCGCGGCCTGATCATCCCGTTCACCTTCCTCATGGTGTATCCCATGATGGTGACGCTCAAGGTGCGGCAGGTCTTCCAGGGAGGCGACGTCAAGGCGCAGGCGCTCGCCCAGACCGTGAACTTCGCCGTGATTCCCTTCCTTGCCTGGGGCATCGGCCAGGTCTTTTTCGCCCAACGGCCGTTTATGGCGCTGGGGCTGTTGCTGGCCGGGCTCTTGCCCACCAGCGGCATGACCATTTCCTGGACCGGCTTTGCCAAGGGAAACGTCGCCGCCGCCGTGAAGATGACGGTCATCGGCCTTGTCGTGGGTTCGCTGGCCACGCCGCTTTACGTGCGGGCGCTGATGGGAACGGCCATCGAGGTCAATATGGTGGCGGTGTTTCTGCAGATAGGCATCATCGTGTTCCTGCCCATGGCCTTGGGGTACGCGACCCAGCGTCTGCTCGTGCGCAAGTATGGCCAGGAGACGTTTCAGAAACGGTTCGGACCGCGTTTCCCCCCGCTTTCCACCCTGGGCGTCCTTGGCATCGTGTTCGTGGCCCTGGCGCTCAAGGCCAGGACCATCATGCAGTCCCCGGAAGTGTTGCTGGCCATCCTCACCCCGCTCGTGCTGCTGTACGCCGTCAATTTCACCTTGAGCACCCTGGTGGGCAGGCGCTTTCTGGCTCGCGGCGACGCCATCGCCATGGTGTACGGCTCCGTGATGCGCAACCTCTCCATCGCCCTCGCCATCGCCATGAACGCGTTCGGGGAGCAGGGCGCGGACGCCGCCCTCGTGGTGGCGGCGGCCTACATCATCCAGGTGCAGTCCGCGGCCTGGTATGTGCGCCTGACCGCCCGGTTGTTCGGCGCGGAGGCCCGCGAACCCGTAACCGCCTGAAGCAACCATTCGCATGGAGGAAACCATGTTGCCGCAATACCGAAAGATATTGTACGCGACGGATTTGTCCGCAACGGCCCGTCAGGCGTTGCGCCACGTGGCTGCGCTCGAGGAGCGCTTCGACGCCGCCGTGACCGTATTGCATGTGCTGCCCGACCCGCTGGAACTTTTCAGCGAACAGGCGGGCATGGATCTCGAACAGGCCTTTGGCGAAGACGGCGCGCATTGGATCGGCCAGGGCGAGTATGCCCGCGCGGGCAAGGCCATGCGCGGGCGCCTGGAGGCGATCGCGGCCGAGGATTTTCCCCCCGGCCCTTCGGCACGCCATTTCGCCGAGGCCGAAGTGAGAATCGTCTGCGGCGATCCGACGGAGCAAATCCTACAGGAAGCCCAGAAAGGCGGCTACGACCTCATCGTCATGGGGACGCACGGCCATGGCCGGTTGCTCGGCATGGTCCTCGGCAGCGTCGCCCAGCAGACGATCAGGAGCAGTAGGATTCCGGTTCTCGTGGTTCCGCTGCCCGAGTGAACGCGACGAGTGGCCTCACACGCCAAAAGGGCATCCGGAACCCCGGATGCCCTTTCGCATGGTGTGGCCGCGCCTCTCCGGCAAGGGCCCGGAGCGCGCGTCAGGCCTTGCCGCGGCCGAGCCGGCGCAGCAGGCCGGCCACAATCATGGAACGCGGCCCGATGCTCTGCACCCCGTTGGGGCAGGCTTCGATGCAGGCGGGCTTTTCGCCGGCGGCCATGCGCGCCTGGCAGTGGTCGCACTTGTACATGACGCCGTTGCCGGCAAACGAAGGGGCCAGCTCGAGATAGAGTCCGACGCCGGTCTGGCGCTGGGGAATGTGCCAGGGGCACACCGTGGGGCATTTGGCCCCGCCCAGACAGATCGAGTCGTCGATGCGCACGGCCCCGTCCGGGAAAGCCGCGACCGCCCCCCAGGGGCACAGTTCGGCGCAGGGCGGATGGGCGCAGTGCATGCAGCGCCGGGGGATATTGACGGTCAGGTCCCGGCCGTCCTTGCACACGACGGCGGTCTGGATGAACAACCAGTTGTACGGCGTCAGCCGGTCGTCCACATCCCGCTTGTCGGAAAAATCCTCGACCTTGACCCGCGACGGATACATCTTCGGGAATGACTTGGCGGATTGGGATAATCATGTCGATGCGCTTCGTGGCAGGCATCCACGCAAGCGCCGCAGCCCACGCACTTGGTGAGATCGATCAAGGTGGCAAGCGGTTCCCGCGATGCCTCGGCATCTCTGGCCATGAGCCGTCTAGTGTCGCGTTCTCGAAATTCGTGCATACGAATTTCGAGAATAATATATTTAAATAATTATTTTTTAGAGAACGCCACACTAGCCGGACCTGGAGCGGCCAAGGCCGCTCCGGCTGTGCCTAACGTATAGAGAAAATGGCGTCACTTCATTGGGGCGATGCGGCCTCCTTGCCGCGAATGGTGTTACATGGGCCGTTGGGACCGGCTCCCCCCCGGCCAGTGGTCTTGTATACACAGCCACCCATGAATTGGCATTGATCCAGATTAATGCCGCCCTCCGAAAAAACGCCCGGCGGCAAAAAAGGCGACGCCTCGCCGCAGAAAGGCCGCGCGCTCCTTGTTTGACTCCTTTGCCATACGAAGGGTGCGCGCCTCAAGAAAAGCGACACGCCAGGCAGGCGATGCCACACGACCGAAAAATGTCACCGGATTTCCATATCTCCCGGACAGCAGAGTCCCAAAGCGGCGCATAAGGAACACAATGCGTGGCCAAGCGAAAGCTTTTCCCGTCGTCATCCACGGATTGTGGCAGGGACGCGGCGTTGCAACGACAGCAATGCTCCGGCAGTCTGGACGACAAAGTAAGCGGACATGGCCCTTGGCGAGCGGGTATAAAACGGCGGGAGCCGTTGCGAACCTGATGCCGGCGACGACAATTCATCACGGGAGTCGATTTTCCCAGACCTTGCCTTGACGATAACACATATACGTTGTTATCGAAATGCACCCTCAGACCGTGACCGCGTTTTGAGTCTCACCGCAAAGCGGGTTGCTCGGGGAGTGGCGAGACGGCATCCGTTCGGCGGCATCGGGACATTCCAGACAACCCTGCCTTTGAGGCCATAGGTCCTGCATCGATGTACGTGACCCGTACCAGGTTCCGGCTTTGCGCGACGTTTTTCCTGGCTTTGTGCCTTTGCGGCTGCATGAAGCTCGGCCCCGATTTCAAGCGCCCCGACGCCCAGCTCTACGATACGTGGGCCGAGGACGGCGCCGACGGCCTCAAACAGGGGCAGGCCGTGCAAAACGAATGGTGGAAGACCTTTGGCGACCCGGAACTGTCCAAGCTCGTCCGGACCGCCTTCGACCGGAACCTGACCCTGCGCGTGGCCGGACTGCGGGTCATCGAAGGCCGGGCCCAGCTCGGCATCGCCGTGGGCCAGCTCTATCCGCAATCCCAGGCCGCCTCCGGCGGCTACACCTACAGTCGGGAAAGCCATCTCGGCCCCAGCTGGCCCCAGCCGAGCACCGAATCCAAGACCACCTCGCCCGACCAGATCTGGCAGAACACGGTCGCTTTCAGCGCCGCCTGGGAGCTGGACTTCTGGGGCAAGTACCGCCGGGGCATCGAGTCGGCCGACGCCGCCATGCGGGCCTCGGCCGCCGATTACGACAACGCCCTGGTCAGCCTTGCCGGCGACGTGGCCCGGACCTACCTGGATTTGCGCATCAACCAGGCGCAACTGAAGATCGCCCACGAAAACGTGGAACTGGAAAAGGAAGGCCTCAAGATCGCCGAGGCCCGCTTCCGCTACGGGGCCACCAGCGAACGCGACGTGCAGCAGGCCAAGACCATGCTGCTCTCCACCGAAGCCACGATCCCCGGGTTTCAAAGCGCCATCAAGAAAAACCGACACGCCCTGTCCGTGCTGCTCGGCCTGCCCCCGGACAAGGCCCCGGAGGGCCTCACCGACTCCGAGGGCATTCCCGCCCCGCCCTGGGAAATCGCCGTGGGCGTGCCGGCGGATCTGCTGCGCCGCCGTCCGGACGTGCGCGCGGCCGAGTACGCGGCCATGGCCCAGTGCGCCCAGATCGGCGTGGCCAAGGCCGATCTGTTCCCCTCGTTTTCGCTGACCGGCAGCATCGGCTTTTTAGCCAGCAACGTCGGCGTGTTCAAGCTGTCCGAGTTGCTGTCCAACAACGGCTTCACGGCCCAGTTCTCGCCCCAGTTCGGCTGGAATCTTTTCAACTACGGCCGCATCATCGACAACGTGCGGGTGCAGGACGCCAAGTTCCAGGCCCTGCTCATCCAGTACCAGCAGACGGTACTGACCGCCCTGCGCGAGGTGGAGGACGCCATGACCGCCTACATCGGGGCCAGCGCCCAGGTGGTCTCCCTGGCCAAGGCGGCCGACGCGGCCAAGCGCTCGGCCGATCTGGCGTTTATCCAGTACAGCGAAGGCAAGACCGACTACACCACCGTGCTGGTGGCCCAGCAGCAGCTGCTCAAGCAGCAAGACGACCTCGTGCAGATGCGGGGCCAGGTCGCGACCTCCCTGGTCAGCCTCTACCGGGCGCTTGGCGGCGGCTGGCAGGTGCGCCAAGGCCTGCCCTACGTGCCCGAGGACGTGCGCCACGAGATGGAAAAGCGCACCTGGTGGGGCCGGCAGATACGGGAAGATCCGGCCAAGATCACGAACCCGGATACGCGCAACATCCTCTGGTACGCGCCGGATATTTAGCCACTCGTAACCAACATCGCGGCGGATTGCCCATGCTTACGCATCACAAAAGGATCGTTCCGGCCCTGGTCGCCCTGGTCGCAGTCGCGGCCGCGCTTTTCGCCCTTTCCGGTTGCAAGGGCGGCAACGAATACGTGCCCCCGCCGCCGCCCAAGGTCAAAGTGGCCCCGCCCGAGCGGCGCAAGGTCACGGAGTACATGCGGTTCACCGGCAACACCCAGGCCGTCAATTCCGTCGATCTGCGCGCCCGCATCGAGGGCTTCCTGGTCAAGCAGGCCTACGTGGACGGCGCGACCGTCAAAAAAGGGCAACTGCTGTTCGTCATCCAGCCCGAGCCCTACGAAGCCAAGGTCCTGGAGGCCAAGGCCGGGCTGCAAAGCCAGCTGGCCGGACTCCATCAGGCCGAAATCGAATACGTGCGGGCCAAAAACCTGCTGCGCGAAAAGGCCGGCCCGGACACGGACGTGGTCAAATGGGACGCCCAGCGCGAGCAGTACAAGGCCGGCGTGGAAAACGCCAAGGCGCAAATCGAGCTGGCCCAGATCAATTTGAGCTACACCAAGGTCACGGCCCCCTTTAACGGCCGGGTCAGCCGGCGCGACGTGGACGTGGGCAACCTGGTCGGCGGCGGCGAAAAGACCCTGCTCGCCACCATCATCAGCTACGACCCCATGTACGTCTACTTTACCCTCGGCGAGCGCGACCTGCTGCGCCTGCAGGCCAGCCGCGGCGGCAAGGCCGCTCCGGGCAAGCACGTCAAGATCCCCGTCGAGGTGGGCTTCAGCGGCTCGACCGACTATCCCTACAAGGGTGTGCTCGATTACTACGGCCTGGGCATCGACCCCAAGACCGGCACCATCCTGCTTCGCGGCGAGCTGCCCAATCCCGATGGCGCCATCGCTCCGGGCCTTTTCGCCCGGGTGCGCATTCCGCTGGAGAAACGCGAGGCCCTGCTCGTGCCGGATACGGCCGTGGGCCAGGACCAGCTCGGCCGCTTCGTCCTGATTTTAAACGACAAGAACGTGGTGGAGCAGCGGCCCGTGACCATCGGCTTTTCCGTCAACGACATGCTCGTGGTGGACAAGGGCCTCAAGGGTGACGAACGGGTCATCGTCAGCGACCTGCAACGGGTCCGGGCGGGCGGCAAGGCCGAACCGATGCCGGATGCCTCCGCGTCCGCTCCGGCCGCCTCCGCCGGGACCAAGACGCCGCCCGCCGGGGCCAAAAAATAAGGGCCGCGCGCCATGTTCTCCAAATTCTTCATCGAGCGGCCGGTCCTGTCCAACGTGCTCGCCGTGCTGATCATGCTGCTCGGCGTGGTCACGCTGCTCGGCCTGCCCGTGGCCCAGTACCCGGACATCACCCCGCCCACGGTCCAGGTCACGACCAGCTTTCCCGGCGCCAGCCCGCAAGTGATCATCGACTCCGTGGCCGCGCCCATCGAGCAGCAGGTCAACGGCGTGGAAGACATGCTCTACATGAGCTCCAACAGCGCCTCGGACGGCTCCTACACCCTGACCGTGACCTTCGAGGTCGGCACCGACGTGGACATGGCCACCGTGCTCGTCCAGAACCGCGTCAACCAGGCCCTGGCGCGGCTCCCCCAGCAGGTGCAGGCCCAGGGCGTCACGGTGCAGAAGAAATCCACGGCCATCCTGATGTGCGTCACCCTGGAGTCGCCGGACAACACCTACGACAGCCTGTTTTTGTCCAACTACGGCTACCTGCGCGTGCGCGACGAACTCTCGCGCATTCCCGGCGTCGGCTCGGTCACGGTCAACGGCAGCGACGAATACGGCATGCGCATCTGGCTCGATCCGGACAAGGTCAAGACCTACGGGCTCACGGCCCAGGACGTGGTCAACGCCGTCTCCCAGCAAAACGTCCAGGTCGCCGCCGGCCAGATCGGCCAGCAGCCCGCCCCCAAGGACATGCACTTCCAGTACATGATCCAGACCCAGGGCCGCCTGGAGGACGCCGAACAGTTCGGGAACATCATCCTCAAGACCGACTTCAACCAGACCGGGCAGGTCCTGCGCTTAAAAGACGTGGCCCGGGTGGAGCTCGGCAGCAAGACCTACGACCTGTTCGCCGAAAAGGACGGCAAGCCGGCCAGCATCATCGCCATCTACCTGCTGCCCGGGGCCAACGCCCTGCAGACGGCGGACATGATCAAGGCGACGATGAAAAAAATCGCGGCGGATTTCCCGCCCGGGCTCGTCTACAACATCCCCTTCGACACCACCCGCTTCGTCAACCAGTCCATCCGCGACGTCTACAAGACCCTTATCGAGGCCGGCATCCTGGTGCTGCTGGTCATCATGCTCTTTCTCCAGGATTTCAAGGCCATGCTCGTGCCGGCCACCACCGTGCCGGTCACCATCCTCGGCGCGTTCATCGCCATGGCCATGCTGGGATTCTCCGTCAACCTGGTGACCCTTTTCGGCATCATCCTGGCCATCGGCATCGTGGTGGACGACGCCATCATCATCGTGGAAGGCACGGCCCACCATATCGAACAGGGGAGCACCCCCCACGACGCGGCGATTCTCACCATGAAGGAGCTCTTCGGCCCGATCATCGGCATCACCCTGGTGCTGATCTCGGTCTTTTTGCCGGCCTCGTTCATGCCCGGCATCACCGGCCAGCTCTACCGCCAGTTCTCGCTGGTCATCGCCGCGACGGCCGTGATCAGCGCGCTCAACGCCGCGACTCTCAAGCCCACCCAGTGCGCCCTGTGGATGAAGCCGCACACCAAGGAGCCCAACGCCTTTTTCCGGGGGTTCAACGCCGTCTACCAGCGCTGCGAGAACGTCTACGCCACGATCGTCGGCTTCATGGTCCACCACGCCAAGACGGCCATGCTCGGCTACGTCGTCCTCATCGCGGTGACGTTTCTCGGCTTCGCCTCCCTGCCCACCGGCTTTTTGCCGGAAGAGGACCAGGGCTACGCCATCGTGAGCGTCCAGCTGCCGCCGGCGGCGTCGCTTTCGCGCACGGCCGCGGTCATCAAGCAGATCGACGGATTCATGAAGGACGCGCCAGGCGTTGCCGACTGGATCACCTTCGGCGGCATGTCCATCCTCGATTCCCTGAACCAGCCCAACATGGCCGCCGTCTTCGTCACCTACACCGACTGGGACAAACGGCCCAAGGGCGTGGACCAGACCACCATCGTCCGCTACCTCCGGGAGCGGCTGGCCACGCTCCAGGACGCCGTGGCCTTTGTCATGATCCCGCCGGCCATCCAGGGCCTGGGCCAGGCCGGCGGCTTTCAGATGATGGTGGAGGACCGGGGCAACCTCGGCCCCGTGGCCCTGCAAAACGCCTGTTACGGCCTGATCGGCGTCGGCCGCACCCAGACCGGGCTCACGCCGCTCAACGTCACCTACAACGCCTCCACGCCGCAGATCTACGCCGACATCGACCGCACCCAGGTGCAGTACAAGGGCGTGACGTTCCAGAATCTCTTCAGCACGCTGTCGACCTACATGGGCTCGACCTACATCAACGACTTCAACAAGTTCGGCCGGGTCTACCAGGTCCGGGCCCAGGCCGAGCCCCGTTTCCGGCTCAAGGCGTCGGACGTGATGCAGCTCGAGGTGCGCAACAACAAGGGCGAAATGATGCCCCTGTCGGCGGTCACCAGCATCAAGGACATCCTGGGGCCCACGGTGCTCACCCGCTACAACCTCTACACCGCGGCCTCGGTCTACGGCTCGGCCGCGGCGGGCTTCAGCTCCGGCCAGGCCCTCACCCTCATGGAACAGATGGCCAAGGCCAACCTGCCCACCTCCATGGCCACCGAATGGACCACCATGTCCTACCAGGAAAAAAAGGTCGGCAACCAGGCCTACCTGATCTTCGCCCTGGCCGTGGTGCTGGTCTATCTGGTCCTCTCGGCCCAGTACGAAAGCTGGTGCACGCCAACGGCCGTCATCCTGGTCGTGCCGCTGGCCCTGCTCGGCACCATGGCGGCCCTTATGATCCGGCACATGGACAACAACGTCTACACGCAGATCGGCGTGGTGCTGCTGATCGCCCTGGCCAGCAAGAACGCCATCCTGATCGTGGAGTTCGCCCGCGAACGGCGCGCCTGGGGCATGGACATCGCCCAGGCGGCGGTGGAGGCGGCGCGGCTGCGCTTTCGGCCCATCATCATGACCTCGTTCGCCTTCATCCTCGGCGTGGTGCCGCTTCTGACCGCTTCCGGCGCCGGCGCGGCCAGCCAGCGGGCCGTGGGCACGGCGGTCTTCGGCGGCATGCTCGCCTCCACCCTCCTGGCCGTGCTGGTGGTGCCGGTCTTCTACGTGCTGGTGCAGGGCTTCGCGGAACGCGTGCTCGGCGTGGACAAGCCCAAGCCCGGTGCGAAAGCGCCGGAAGACGCGGCCAAGGAGTCCGGAGCGCACTGAAGCCCGGAGAGTCGGGGAAGGAGCGCGCTTTCCCGCATTCGCGCGTGACGCTTCGCTCCTTCCCCGGCGACCGCGACGCCGCCATGCCCGCGTCGTGACGGCTTCGCGCCCCCAGCGAAAGGCGCGGCCGGACATCCGGCCCGACCAAAAAGAGAAATAATTATAGAAATACAAATAAAATGCGCCATCCCCAGCAAGCCCTCGCCAGGACCCGAGGCCGGGGACGCGGGAGCCCGCCGCGCCGGGAATGCCCCGCCGTTCCTCTTTCCTCCTTGTCGGTCTTACGCTATCATGACGCCAGTCCGAAAAAAGCCGGCGCGACCGACGACGCGGTTCCGTGTTCGCCGGAGCATGCGAAATTTCAAGATGTTGCTTTTCCGAGGAGGTGCCTCCGTTCGTCTTTGTTTTCCGCCCTCGCCTTTTGACGCGGGCGCTTCACAAAATAGACAACCTTATTACATAGCAAAACACCCATCCCGCACGCCAGCCAACGCCGCCAGGAGGGAGCCATGAACGCCTGCACCGAGCTTTGGGTCGACACCGACGTGTCCATCGGATTGGAACATTTTCCCGGTTTCTACCGCGACATCGACGATGCCCTGGCTCTGCTCCTGCTTTTCAGCAGCCCGCTTGTCACTCTGCGGGGCGTAAGCTCCACCTTCGGCAACACCGACGCCAAGCACGCCCGCGTCATCGCCGCCAAACTGACGGAACGCTTCGGCCCCAAGGGCCTGCAAGTCCGGCAAGGCGCGGCCGGGCCCATCAAAAAAGGCGCGCCCCTGCCCGCCTCCGACGCATCCTGGGCCATGGCCGACGCCCTGCGCCAAGCGCCCATGACCATCGTGAGCCTGGGCGCGGCCACCAACATCGCCGTGCTGATCGCCTCCCACCCGGAACTGGTCGACAACATCCAGGGCATCGTGGCCATGGCCGGCTCGCGCAGCATGCCGGGCGAAGAATTCATTGTCGGCCCCAGGCAGCTCAGGCCTTTTTCCGCCCTGAACTTCGAGGCCGACGTCGAGGCCTGGCGCATTATCCTCGAAAGCAACGTGCCGCTGACCTTCGCCCCCTTCTCCCTGAGCCATCAGATCTGGATCACCAAGGAGGATGCGCGCAGCCTGGAAAACACCGGCGACACGGGCTCCTATCTCGCGCCCTACATGTACAAGTGGGCCCGGGAATGGACGGATCTATACGGCAGCCCGGGGTTCAACCCCTTTGACGCCCTGGCCGCCGGGTATCTCCTGGCCCCGGGATTCTTCGGCGGCGTGGAGTTGCCCGTGGGCATCCTGGAGCCGGGCGAGCGGGGCAACAACCGCGACGTGCCCTGCCTGATCGTTTCCGACGCCATGGGCAACTGCCGCCGGGCCACCTCGCTTCGCAGCCTGAACCAGGGATTCAAGCCGTTTTTCCTGGAAGCGCTCAGAGGGGGACTTTCCATGACCACCTCGGTGCTGGGGCTTTCCCACATCAACATCGTGGTCGACGACATGGACAAGGCCACGGAATTCTACGGCCGCGCCCTGGGCTTCCAGATGGCCTACAACGATGCCGGTGCCATCGACTTTCCGCACTACACCTCCCCGGCCTTCGCCCGCGACGCCGGGTTCCTGGACGGCAAGGTGGATGTGGACGTGCGCTTTTTGCGCCATCCCCAGGCCGGATTGTGCCTGGAACTCATGTGCTACCACGCCCCCGAGTGCTGCCGGGACATCGTTTTCCACAAGACCGGCGACATCGGCGGCCCGCGCCACGTGGCCCTGGAGGTGGCGGATATCTGCGCCGTGTTCGAGCATCTCAAAAAGCAGCCGGAGGTGCGGATGATAAACCCGTCCCCGGATTACGGGCCCCCGGAAAACCTCGGCACTTCGACCATTTCCTTCTTTTATTGGCTTGACCCGTACGGGGTGCAGTGGGAAATGGAACAGGGTCGCCCGCTGGGATTCGGCCGGGAAATAAGCGGCTAGTGTCGCGACCCTTAAAAAATGCGCCACTATTCTTTAAGAAAAAATAATTCGTCAAAGTTTTTGTCGTAAAAAAACGTATCTACTTTCTTCGAGGTCGCGACACGAGCGCGGCGGGCGCGGTATGGCCCGCGGGTCCCGGGGGAGGCACGGCCCGGGACGGCGGCGGGAAGGAGCAACAATGTTCGGTATCCCTGGTTATTCCAGGTTCGAAACCATTCATACCGGCCGCAAACACCGGGTGGTGTCCGCAGTGGAAGACGCCACCGGCCGGATGGCCGCCCTCAAGATGCCGTCCGTCCTTCTGCCCTCGGGCAAGGCCCTGACCGTTCTGGAAAAGGAATACGAATACCTGCAACGGCTCGACCTGCCGGACATTCCCCATGCCGCGCGGCTCATCCATACCGGGCGCTCCGTCGTCGTGGTCATGGAGTGCTTCGACTTTCCCACCCTCAAGCAGGCGGCCGAAGACCGCCCCCTGCGCCTGGCCGAAGCGACGGACGTCGCGGAAAAGCTGGCCCGCATCCTGGTCCAGCTCCATGCCCGGGGCATCATCCACCGCGACATCACCCCGGCCAACATCCTCTATGAGCGCGCCGCCGGGCGGGTGGTGCTCATCGACTTCGGCTCGGCCATCGACATGCCCCAGCAGTCCTCGACCGGACTGCGGCCCGAAACCGTGGAAGGCACCGTGGCCTACATGTCCCCGGAGCAGACCGGACGCATCAACCGGCCGGTGGATTTCCGCTCCGACTTCTACTCGTTCGGGGTCACGCTCTACGAGCTGCTGACCGGCCGGCGACCGTTTACCGGAGACGACGCCGGGGCGCTGATCCACAGCCATCTGGCCGTGACGCCGCCGGCCCCGAGCGCCCTCGATCCGGCCGTTCCCCAGGCTCTGTCAGACATCGCCATGAAGTGCCTGGCCAAGGACGCCGGGGACCGCTACCAGGGCGCCGTGGGCCTGCACGCGGACCTGCACCGGTGCCGCGCGGACCTGGAGCGGCGCGGCGAGATCGCGCCTTTTCCCCTGGGCGAGGCGGACATTCGCGACCGCTTCCAGTTTCCCGAACGCATCGTCGGACGCGACCGGGAGCTTGCCGCGCTGCAAGACCTCTACGAGCAGGCCGGCCAGGGCCAAAGCGCCGTGGTCCTAGTCCGGGGCGTCTCCGGCGCGGGCAAGACCTCCCTGGTCCAGGAGCTGAGCCGAGCCGTGGCCGCGAAAAAAGGCTACGTCGCCTACGGCAAGTACGACCAGTACAACCGGGCCGTGCCTTTTTCCGGGCTCATCGAGGCCCTGTCCCTGCTGATCCGCCAGATTTTGAGCGAAGGCGAGGCGCGGGTCGCCTCCTGGAAGCGGCGCATCCTGGCCGCCGTCGGCCAAAACGGCCGGGTGCTGTGCGAGGTCATCCCGGATCTGGAGACGCTCATCGGCGAGCAGCCGCCAGCGCACGCCCTGGACCCGGTTGCGGCCCGCACCCGCCAGGGCACGCTCTTTCGCCTGTTCATGGAAGCGCTCGGCCGGCGCAACCATCCGCTGCTGCTCTTCCTCGACGACCTGCAATGGATCGACGCCGCCAGCCTGTCGCTTCTGGAGCTCATGGGCAGCCTGCGCGGGGAAGGGGCCATTCTTTGCATCGGCGCCTTCCGCAGCAACGAGGTGGCCGAGACCCATCCCCTGGCCGTGACCCTGGCCGCCATGCGCAAACGGCAGGCCAGCATCGCCGAAGTCCTCGTCGGACCGCTGACCCAGACCGACCTGCGCGGCTACCTGGCCGAGATGTTTCGCCTGCAACACGCCGAAGTCGCCTCCCTGGCCAGGGCCCTGCACGCCAAGACCAACGGCAATCCGCTTTTTTCCCGCACCCTTTTGACCGCGCTTTACCAGGACGGCCATCTGCGCTTCGACGGCGAACTGCGCCGCTGGATCTGGGACGACCGGGCCGTCGCGGCCATGCCCTATGCCGACAACGTGGTGGAGGCGCTGCAGGCGCGGCTGGCCACCCTGCCGGCCGGGAGCCTCGAGCTTTTGCCCCTTGGCGCCTTGATCGGCAATCCGTTCTCCCTGGACGCGCTGGCGAGCCTAAGCGGCCGCGGCCGCACGGCCCTGGCCCGGGATCTGGCCCCGGCCCTGGCGCAAGGGCTTCTCACCTCGCCGCGCCGGGACGTGGAGCTCTACATCCAGCAATCGGCGGACCGTCTCGAGGACGTCACCTTCGCCTTCTGCCACGACCGCATCCAGCAAGCCGCCTATGCCCTGCTGGAGGAAACGCGCAAGCCCGCCCTGCATCTGGCGGCGGGGCGGCTCGTTTGGCATTCGTTGCCGCCGGGTAAGGACGACAACCGGCTCTTCGACGTGCTCGAGCACATGCGCAAGGGCGCGCCCCTCCTGACCGACCCCGGCGAACGCCTCCGGGTGGCGGAGCTGGCCCTCGCGGCCGGACGCAAGGCCAAAACGGCCACGGCCTTTACCGACGCGACCGGCATGCTGGACTTCGCCCGCGCCCTGCTGCCCGAAGCGCCCTGGGAAAGCGACTACCCCCTGTGGCGCGACATTTCCCTGGATCTGGCCCAGAGCCTGTACCTGGCCGGACGCTACGACGAGGCCGAAATCCGTTGCGCCGAGATCCGCGCCCATGCCGCCACGGACCGCGACCGGCTCCGGCTTTTCAATGTCCAGGCCAAGCAATACCACCACCAGGCCCGCTACGCGGAAGCCGTGGAACTGGAATACCGGGCCCTGGAGCTGCTCGGGTTCGAAATCCCCCACGAGGACGACGCCTTGCTCGCCCTTTTCGAGGCGGAGAAGGCCCATATCGGCGCCCTGATCGAGGAGAAGGCCGGCGGCGACCCGGCCGCCCTCTACGACCAGCCCGAGGCCACGGCCCCCGACCATATCCTGGCCCAGGAAATGCTCTTCGACCTCTACGCCGATTCCTACCTCATCGGGCGCGGCCTGGTCTGCGCCGCGGTCTCGGCGGTCATGGCCCGCCTGGCCATGGACCAGGGCAAAAGCCCCCTGGCTTCGGTGGCCTACATCCACTACGCCTCCACACTGTGCGCCATGGGACTTTGCGCCCGCGACTACCGCACCGGCCACGCCCTGGGCAGCCTGGCCGCCCGGCTGGCCGAACACTACGCCGTGCCGGCCCTGCAAAACTACACCTACCACGTCTTTTCCCTGGCCGTGAACCACTGGATCAACCCCCTGGCCTCGAGCCACGGGTATTGGTTCGAAGCCTCGCGGCTGGCCCTGGCCTCGGGCTCGCCCTACTCGGGCTACGTCTACCTGCAACTGGCCCACGTCCAGCTGGCCTCCGGCGCGCCCCTGGGCGACGTCGAGGCCCAGGCCGCGCGCAGCCTGGAATTCCTGCGCGCCTCGGGCATGGACGGCATCGTCACGTTGCTGCGGCTCATCGTCGGGCAGCCGCTGCGGCACCTGCGGGGCAAGACGCGCTCCATCGCCAGCCTGGACGACAAGGATTTCGACGGCGCGGCCCTGGCCGAACAGTTCGCCTCACTGCCGTTTTTCCTGGGTTCCCTGCGCTACTCCCAGTTGCGGGTGGCCTGTCTGGCCAACACCGAGGAGGCGCTTCCCCCGCCCGAGACCCTGCATGGGTGGATCGACGTGGTGGACGCGACCCAGCAGGGCCAGATCATGCTGGCGGACAGCTGGTTCTTCTATACGCTGCTTCTTTTGGAGCACGCCCGCCGGGCCGGGGGAAAGCCCCAAGGCGAGCTCGGCGCGCGCATCGCCCTCGGCCACGACAAGCTGCGCCTTTGGGCCGAGCTTTGCCCGGCCAACTTCCGCCACAAGCTCCTGCTGGCGGAAGCGGAACGGCTGGCCGGCCCGGCCGGGGACAGCCCGGACCTCGCCCGGATCATCGACACCTACGACCAGGCCATCGACGCGGCCCTGCAATCGGCCTTCGTCCAGGACGCCGCCATGGCCGCGGAAAAAGCCGGCCGGTTCTGGCTGCGGCGCGGCAAGCCGCATCTGGCCAAGGCCTATTTCGAACAGGCCCTGTCCTATTACGACCGCTGGGGCGCCACGGGCAAGGGACGACACCTGCGCCAAGCCTACGGCACCCCGCTGGCCGACATCGCGATCCGCGGCAACACGCCGCTCTTCGCCTTCCAAAGCCTCGGCCTGGAGACCTCCAGCGGCACTTTTTCCGAAACGTTTTCCGAGGGGCTCGACCTGCTCTCCGTCATCAAGGCCACCCAGGCCATCTCCAGGCACATGGTCATGGACGACCTGGGACGCGAACTCACGGCCATCGCCACGGAGAACGCCGGCGCGACCAAGGGCGTGCTCATCCGCAACAAGGACGGCCGGCTCGTGGTGGCCAACGTGATCATGGCCGGCGACCAGGCCCCGCTCCCGGAGGCGACGGGCGAAGAGACCCCCGTGGAGCTCTCGCCGGACATCTCCCCGGCGGTGGTCAATTTCGTGGCGCGCACCCGCCATTTGGTCATCCTCAACGACCAGGCCGATCCGGCCGCTCCCGGCTCGGGGCTTTCGGTCCATCGCGACGAACAGGCCACGCTGTTCTACCAATGCCCCTACCTCGCCGCGAAAAAACCCGCCTCGCTGTGCTGCCTGCCCATCATCCTGCAAAACGAGGTGCGCGGGCTGCTGTATCTGGAAAACGCCGCCACCCGGGGAGCCTTTCGCAAGGACCGCCTCCAACTGCTCAACATCCTGGCCGGACAGGCGGCCATCTCCATGGAGAACGCCAGGGTCTACAACGAACTCAACGAGATGAACTGCAACCTGGAGACCCTGGTCCGGGCCCGCACCGCCGAGCTGCACGCGAAGAACAAGGAGCTCAACAGGAAAAACCTGGCCCTCCAGCGCCTTTCCACCACGGACCAGCTCACCGGCGTCTACAACCGGCGCTCCATCGAGGACAGGCTCAGGCACGAAATCGAGCACTGCCGCGACAACGAAAGCTCGCTGGCCATCATTCTTCTGGACGTGGACTGCTTCAAGGACGTCAACGATACCTTCGGCCACAACGTGGGCGACACGGTGCTCGTGGACATCGCCGTCACCATCGGCCGGAACGTGCGCAGTACGGACTTCTTCGGGCGCTGGGGCGGCGAGGAATTCATGGTGGTGGTCTCGGAGTTCGTCAGCAACGTGCTGCCGTTCGCCGAACGCCTGCGCAAGGTGCTGGAGAAAAAGCGGCACCCGACGGCCGGCAAGGTCACCGCCAGCCTGGGCGTGGCCCTCTACCTTCCCGGCGAAACGCCCTCCCAGTTCGTCAGCCGAGCCGACCAGGCCCTGTACCGGGCCAAGGAAAACGGCCGCAACCGCGTGGAACTGGCGGTGTAGAGGGAAGGGAAGGCCCCGGGGGGAAACCTTTCTTGCAGAAAGGTTCTCCCCCCGGCCCCCCTTTCCAAAGGCTCTTAATAGGACGAGATGTTAGCGGCAATGCATCAATAACTATTAAAAAATTTAGGAAGGGGAGAGCGCGAGAGGGGAGAACCCTTTGCAAAAGGGTTTCCCCTCTCGCATCCTCCTCTCCCGCATCCTCAGGAGATTTGTCATGGCCAAGCGTATCCTGTTCGTGCTCTCCGGCCATGCCGCCATGGGCGGCGGCAAGCCTGCCGGCTGTTATTTTCCGGAGCTGGTCCATCCCTACTACGTCATGGTCGAACGGGGCATCGAGCTGGATTTCACCACCCCGGGCCCGGGCGGCCCGTCGCTGGCCCAAACCGACTTCAACGACCCGGCCCAGATACGGCTCCTCATGGACCGGCAGGCCATGGACCGCATCCTGGGGGCTCCCCGGCCGGAGACGGTGGACGCCGCCAGGTACGACGCCATCTTCTATACCGGCGGGCATGGCGGGCTTTACGATTTTCCCGACAATCCGGCCCTGATCGCCATCGCCGAAAACATCTGGTCCCGGGGCGGCCTGGTTTCGGGCATGTGCCACGGCCCGGCCGGACTGCTGAACCTCAAGGACTCCTCGGGCGACTACCTGATAACGGGCCGCAAGGTGACGGGCTTTTCCCGGGCCGAAGAGGTGACCTTCGGCGTGCTCATGGACATCCCCTACGTCCTCGAGGACACGCTTGCCTCCCGGGGAGCGCGGTACCACTGCTACGGCGTGAACCAGGGGTTCGTGGTCCGCGACGGCCGCATCATCACCGGCCAGAACTGGTATTCCTCCCAGCTCGTGGCCGAGGCCCTGGCCGACGCGTTGGAAGCCTGAGGCCGCGTCCTTCGGCCCGGCCGCCTCCATTCCCGCCTTTCCCGGCGCGGGCTCCGCCTCGCGTCGCGACCTCGGCGTGCGCGCCGGCGCATGTGGCCGTAGCGCCGGCACGGCCATTTCAAGCGGCGCCACGTATAGCGCGTTCTTCACTTCTTCACGGCGCAAACGCCGGACGCTGTCAGCCCATTTTTTTCCCGAGCAAGGCGGCCCGGGCGTGGGATTCCCCGTGCCTACCCATCCTGCCATCCCACCAAAATAATAGATGAAAAAATATTTTGCTCTTTTTTGGATTTTTCCCTTGACGCAAGGGCCAAATTCTAAATAAGAATAATTCCTAATTTCAATTAGCGAATACCCGCCGCCGGCGCAACCGCGCCAACCGGCGCACGCCCATGCCAACCCTTTAACCAGGAGGAGCCCATGTTTCCCATCGGAAGTCCCTTCCCCGAGATCGAGGTCGTCACGACCCAGGGAACCCTGAAATTGCCCCAGGATATGCAGGGCAAGTGGTTTATTCTTTTCAGCCACCCCGCCGACTACACGCCGGTGTGCACCACCGAGTTCGTGGCTTTCCAAAAACGGCTGGCCGAATTCAAAAAACTCAATTGCGAACTTGTCGGCCTGTCCATCGACCAGGTCTTCTCGCACATCAAGTGGGTGGAATGGATCAAGGAAAAGCTCGGCGTGGAGATCGAGTTTCCGGTGATCGCCGACGATTGCGGCAAGGTGGCCGAGACCCTGGGCATGATCCATCCAGCCAAGGGCACCAACACCGTGCGCGCCGTGTTCCTTGTGGATCCGAAGGGGATCGTGCGCCTGATCCTGTATTATCCCCAGGAGCTGGGCCGCAACATGGACGAGCTGCTGCGCGCGGTCAAAGGCCTGCAGGCTTCCGACGCCAACGGCGTGGCCATTCCCGCCGGCTGGCCCGATAACGAGCTGATCAAGGACCGCGTCATCGTGCCGCCGCCCAAGGATGTGGCAAGCGCCAAAAAACGCCCCGGCGAATACGAATGCTTTGACTGGTGGTTCTGCCACAAGCCCCTGTAGCCCGTCACCCGTCCCTTCCCGGCCGGCGGGGCGTCGTCGTCCTGTCGCGCCGGGGAGGTCCGGTTCGATAGCCTTCGGAGCGCCGGGCGTCATCCGCGACGCCCCCAGCCTCGCCGTCCCGAAAAACCGCCCCTAGAGCATCACCAGGCTATCGTATTCCAGGTGCAACCATTGGCCCGGGTCGATGGGGGCGTAGGCGCGGGCACATGCGCCGCGCCGGCCGAAAGCCTGCTCGAGGTCTGCCGCCTGCTCGGAGTGGAGCACCTCATCCGCCCCGTTCCGAGCTTTTTCAAGCCCCGCGCCTGAGCCTCCCGCCGGCCAGGTTGGACATGAGCTTGCCGGCTTCCACCACAACCACCACGGAGACGGCCAACCCCACGCACGCGGCCCATTGCCGCCAGGTCAGGGGAGTGGTCCTGAAGATCCACTGGAACCCGGGCCACTGCACGACGGCCACCTGGGCCAGGGCGGCGGCGACCATGCTTGCCAGCAGGAACATATTGGAAAACGGGTTTAAAAGAAAAATGGAGCGCTTTTCGGACCGGCAATTGAGCACCTGGAAGAATTGAAAGAACACCATGGCGGTCACGGCTCCCGTCCGGCAGACTTCAATCTCCTGCCCCGAACGGTACAGCCACTGGAAGTACCAGACCACGCCGGCGGCGATGGTCACGCCGACGATGATCGTGCGCCACAAAAGCGCCTTGTTGAGGATGCCCTCGTCCAGGGGGCGCGGGCGGCGATCCAGCACGTCGGGCTCTCCCGGCTCCAGGGCCAGGGCCACGTCCTGCAAGCCGTTGGTCACGAGGTTGATCCAGAGGATCTGCGTGGGGACAAAGGGCAGGGGCAGGCCCATGACCATGGCGGCCATGATGGAAAGCAGCTCGGCAAGCCCTGTCGGCAGCAGAAAAAACACGGCCTTGCGCAGGTTGTCGAACATGATCCGCCCTTCCTGCACCGCATGGTAGACGCTGTTTATGGAATCGTCCGTCAGCACCATGTCCGAGGCTTCCCGGGCCACGTCCGTTCCCTTGCGCCCCATGGCCACGCCGATATGGGCGGCCTTGAGCGCCGGGGCGTCGTTGACGCCGTCGCCGGTCACGGCCACCACCTGTCCCTGGCGTTTGAGGGACTCCACGATGGCCAGTTTCTGGGACGGCATGACGCGCGCGAACACCCTGTGGCGCAACACCGCCTCGTCGAAGTCGCGACCGTCCAGCCGCTCCAGCTCCCTGCCGGTGAGCGCGACATCGCCGGCATGCGCGAGCCCGATCATGGAGGCCACGGCAACGGCGGTTTCCGGATGGTCCCCGGTCAGCATCTTGAGCCGTATGCCGGCGCGGCGGCAGCCGGCGACGGCCCGGGCCGCTTCCGGCCGGGGCGGGTCCAGCAGCCCCATCAAGCCGAGAAAGGTGAGCCCGGACCGCACGTCCTCCTCGTGGAGGTCGCGTTTCCCATCGGGAAAGTCCTTGCGGGCCAGGAGCAGCACCCGCAGCCCTTCCCTGGCCATGGCCGAGGCCGTGTCGCGAACGTTCGCGGCATTAAGCGGCGTCCCGGCCCAGTCCGACGCGCACGCCTCCAAAAGCCTTTCCGGCGCGCCCTTGAGCAGCGCCACTCCGCGCCCGTCCACGGCGCTCAGGCTGGCCATGAAGCCGCGCTCCGACTCGAAGGGCAAGAGCGCCAGCTGCCGATGCGCCACGCGTGTCGCCGCCGGGTTCAGGCCGCCCTTGAGGGCCGCCGTCAACAAGGCGTTCTCGGTGGGATCGCCCTCGAACAAAAATATCCCGTCTTCTTCCGTGATGCGGCTCTCGTTGCAAAGGACCCCCGCCACGAGCATGTCGCGCAAACGCGGCGCTTGGGTGATCGCGCACGGTCGGCCGTCGCACAGGATATCCCCTTCCGGCGCGGCCCCCTGGCCGGTCAGCGCATAGCACGCCTCACCATCGGCAAGCGTCCGCACCGTCATTTCGTTCAAGGTGAGCGTTCCGGTCTTGTCGGAGCAGATGACCGTGGTGCTGCCGAGCGTCTCCACAGCCGGCAGCTTCCTTATGACGGCGTTGTGGCGCGCCATCCGGTGCACGCCCACGGCCATGGCGATGGTGACGACGATCGGCAGCCCCTCCGGCACGGCGGCGACGAAGGCCGCCACCGACATGAGGAACATGTCCTTGACGCTTTCGCCGACCATGATGCCGACCCCGAACAACGCCGCGGCGGCAATGACCACGGCCAGGCTCAATTGCCTGGCAAAGCGTTCGAACCGGACCGTGATCGGCGGCTTCACCCGGCCCACGGAGCGCATCTTCCTGGCGATGGAACCAAGCCAGGTGGCCTCGCCCGTGGCGACGGCCAGGCCCATACCACGGCCGTGCACGATCGCGGTTCCCTTGAAGGCCATGTTGCTCTGATCCACCGCCGGCAGGAACGGGTCGGCCAAAGGGGCGGCCGTTTTGGCGGCGGGAACGGATTCGCCGGTGAGGGCCGATTCGTCCGCGCGCAGTTCCGTCGCCCTGATCAGGCGCAAATCGGCCGGGACCACGGCGCCGGAGGCAAGCACGACGAGGTCTCCGGGAACGAGGTCCTCGACCGGCACTTCCCGTTCCCTGGCGTCCCGCATGACCGTCGCCCGCGGCGAAAGCAGGCTTTTCAGGCCCGAAACGCTCCGTTCCGCCTTGAACTCCTGGGTGAAGCCGATGATGCCGTTGAGGATGACGATGGAGCAAATGACGCTCGCGTCGATGTATTCGCCGACCCAGACCGCGATGCCGGCCGCTATGAAAAGGACGTAGATAAGGGGGCTTGCGACCTGGTCGAGCACGAGCCGCCAGAGACGCAGCCCGTCCGCCTCGGGCAGGGCGTTGGGACCGTGGCGAAGGAGCCGCTCCCCGGCTTGCTCCGAAGACAAGCCGTCAAAGGACGTCCCGAAGCGCTCGAAAAGCGCTTCCGTCGCCAGCATGTGCCATTTCATGCGCATCGACCACACCTCCCTACCGACGGCCCTTGCGGCAATGCCCCCCGCTTTTGATCATTTTCGGGCATACACCAAAAGGCCGCCGCAGTCGCGGCCAACTTGCGTCGCGTCCGGGCTTTCGAAAACCGGCCGTACCAGCCCGGCGTGAAAACAGCTTTTTTAATAACGGCGGGTGCGAGGGGACAGCACAAAAGAAACGGGCGCGGGCGGGGAAGACTTCCATCAAAGTCTTCCCCGCCCGCGCCCGCCTCCGCTCTTCCGAACTACCCTTCGCGGCCCGGCGCAAGGCAGCCGAGGCGCGTCAACTCGGCCAGGATGGATTTTTCATCCACGGGTTTCTGGAGAAAGGACGTCGCGCCGCCGAGGTACATGGCGTTGTGGGTATCTTCGCCGTCCTCGAGCACCGAGGTGATGACGATCTTGCAGCCATCCCCGTCCGCGATGCCGAAATCGTTTTCGATCTCACGGATTTCCTTGAGCGCGCGGGGGCCGTCGATGACGGGCATGAGCAGGTCCATGAAGACCAGGGTGTAGGGTTCGCCGGCTTCCAGGGCTTTCTTGAAGACCATGATGGCGTCCTCGCCGTTCACGGCCGCATCGCATTTGGCGTATGGATGCAGAATATACTCAAGAAAACTACGACTGTAAAAATCGTCATCAACGATGAGCGCCCTCATGGGACCTCCGGCGGCTATGGGTCGGGAGACGGCGAGGGAAGCAATGCCGAACGTCTTTCTCCCTAGCCAGCGGCCAGGGGCTCTGTCAAGACAGGCAAATCACTAATCGTTTTTCAGTATGGTGGTGTAATTCCCGGCGCAGTGGCAGTCCGTGGCGTAGCGGTCCACGTAATCGAGCCGGGTGCGCAGGCAGGAGACGAGCCCGTCGCGGAAGACGACCCAGATGCGGCCGTAACCGGCGCAGACGTAGCTCTCCGGGCCGATGACCGCCTGTTTGAGGGCGGCCGGGTCGCCCATCAGCTCCTTGACCTGGGACATGGACATGCCGGGCACGACGCGCCGGGCGGCAAAGGACGCGTCCTCGCGCATCCTGTTTTCCATGCCCTTGGCGGCAAATTCCCGGTCCGCGCCAAAGGGCACGGCGGCCATGCGGGCCTCGGCCGCCAGACGGTCGCGCTTGGCGGTTTCGGCCAGGGCGGCGGCGCGCAGCTTCCCGTCGGCGGCAAAGGCGGCCAGATGCGACTCCAGGGCCTCGGCCGGGGTCTCGGCCCGTAGCGTCAGGCGCACGGCGGTTCCATCCGGCACGGGACGTATTTCCTCGTCGGCCACGGACACCCGCATGAGACTGTCGGCAAAGGCGCGCAGGTCGCGGTGGGATAGCCGCAGCCGGGCCACGCCCGGATCGGCGGCCAGATTCGAAGCGGCCGTGTCGATGAGCTTGCCCCGGGTCTGATTGACGCACAAATGCCTGGCCTGCCCCCGCTCGATGCTCGGTCCGTAGAAGCAGGTCGAGGTGGCGGAGAAGACCCTTGCGTCGGAAACATGACGTCGCACGTCGCCGGGAGCCCGGCCTGGAGGCGTGGCCCGCGGCCCGGCCTGTGCGGCCTCCGGCTCGGGCGCGGGGGCGGGGGCGGGGGCGGGCAACGGTTCGGGCAGGTTCGCGGGATCGACGGCAACCGCCGGCGCGGCAACCAGCAGCCAGGCCGCGACAAGACCGGCGAAGGCAAGGCAAACACGTCCCATGGTCGTCTCCTTTCCCCAACTCTATGCAAGAATTGATCTCGAGGCATTGGGACGGCCAGGGCGAAGCCTCTTTTGGGCAGATCGGGCTTTCTCCCAGAGTGGGAAAAAAACGTGGGGTCCCTGCCCCGCCCGAAAGGCGGTTGCATGCGGGGCAATCAGCGACACACGTTAAAACTCGCCGTAACAACAAACCCGATTACGGCCATTGCGCTTTGCGTGATACAAGGCAAGATCCGCCCGACGCAGCATGTCGTCCACGGAGTCGTCCTCTCTTTGATATTCCGCCAATCCGATGCTCACTGTATAGGAAACCGGCCCGGTGCGCGTATCGATGCAAGAGCTGTACAGCTTCTGCCGCAACCGCTCGGCCACCTCACGCGCGTTCTCGATATCGGCCTCGATGATCAGCGCGGCGAACTCCTCGCCGCCGATCCGGCCGACATGATCAGACGTGCGTACCGTTCCCTGAAGCTCCGCGCCAAGGGAACGCAACACCTCATCCCCCACATCATGGCCATGCGTGTCGTTGACGGCCTTAAAGTGATCCACGTCAAGCATGAGCAGGGCAAAAGGCTTGCCGTAACGCTTCGCCCGAACGAGTTCCATGCTTGCCTGCTCCAAAAAGTGACGACGGTTGCTGATGCCTGTCAACGCGTCTTTTGTGGCGAGAAGATGCAGCTCCTCGACACGGCGTTCCAGTTCATGTCGCGTAACGATAAGTTCCGTCACATCGGAGACAAGCACAAATACGCCACGCACGCCATCCTCGACACTGTCAGGAACATACCGCACAAGGGTATGGCCGATCGCGCCGTCGGCACGGGTTCTCCCCTGCTCGAAAACCTGGGCCTCGCCACGGAGCGCCCCACGGATACGCGCCTCGTTTTCCGCATAAAGCGCGTCCCCGAGCAGTTCGTGAATGTCTATCCCTTCCATCTGGTCCCATGTCTTGCCGAACCACTCCTGATAGGCTTTGTTGGCGTACTCACAGCGATTCTCGGCATTCCAATAGGCGACCATGGCCGGGACGTTGTCCATCACCATACGTAAAAAATGGTCGCGACGCGCGAGTTCTTCGGCGGCCCTGGCCATCTCCGCATCGCTTTTATATCGCCACCTCTGGACGGAGAGCAGCACCAGCGCGAAGGCCAAGGCCACAAGCAGCCCCCCGCCGCCCTTGAGCCAGGCATTCCTTCTCCAGTCCCCATAGATGACATGGGTGTCCCTGCTGACGCCGATCACGAGCGGCACGTTCATCGGCACCCCCGCGGGGTGGATCGTGTGCACGACCAGCAGGCGATGATCTCCTGTGAGGGAGGCCCTGCCTTGAAAGACATTGCGGTCGCGGCCGCTTTGCATATGCCGCGTAAAAAACGAGCCGGGCTTGGCGAGATCGGCGCCTTCCGCATTGTCGCGCGGCGGCACCATAAGAAAGCTGGTTCCCCCGGCATGCGCCAGATTCACCCACATGTCCGGCGCATAAAGCATGGCCCGGAGCAACGGTTTAAAAAAGCCAGGGTCCAGAGTGGCGTTGACAATTCCGGCGAACTTTCCCTCAGGACCGACGATGATGCGCCCGGCGACAATGACCCATGGCCCGAGAACCGACTTGAAGGGACGGCTGAGATAAAGGGTCCCGGCATCGCCGCCCTGCTTCATGTCGGTGAAATAGTCGCGGTGGGCGAAATTACGGCCGATCAACTCCGGGCGGCTGGAGGCGACCACCGTGCCCCGCGCGTCGTAGAAGCTCAGCGTTCGAACTCCAGTCAGCGCGCTGGTCAGAATGCGCAGCCTCTGGTCGACCATCTTTGTGTCCGGGATGGGAAACGCTGTTATCCGCAGATCTTCGAGGACTGTATTGAGCGCGATAATATCCTGATCAAATATCTTCTGAACAATGTCCGTCTGGATCTCGAGAAGCTTTATCTCATAATTCTCAACAGTTCCACGTTCAAAATAAATATTCAGGCCGATGATGCTCGTAAGCGCAAGAAGTCCGGCACAATAGATTGCCCACTGTGCGGCGAGGGATGGCACCCTGAAAAACCGCCCCGCATTCAAAACTCTATTTTCTTCTCGTGTTGCTTTTATAGTCTCCATATTGATTGAACGTTTAACGTATTTCCCCTGAAAAGCAACGCTCCCCGCAATTTGGCGCGGCAACCGAACAGGTCCCCTGGGGCCTTGATTGGAGGGAAGAGAATGCGAAAGGGGGAACCTTCTTGAAAAAAGGTTCCCCCTTTCGCGCTCTCCCCCCCAAAATAAACTATAACGCCCGCAATTGATTTAATAATACGTTGTAACCACTAAAATTCTTTGGGAGGGGGGCTGGGGGAAACCCTTTCTTCAGAAAGGGTTTCCCCCAGAGAGCAACCAAAAAGGCGCGGCCGGTTTCCCGGTCGCGCCTCGTGCTCGCGTATGGGTGGTCTTACTTCACGGGCCGGTGGCAGTCGCCACAGGTCACGGGGCCCTTTTTCTTGGCCATGTGGCAGCCCATGCACTGCTCGTGGAAAGCCCGCATCAGCGGGGTGCGGCCGGGCTTGCCGGCGGCGGTGTGGCAGTCGGAACAGGGAATGCCGGAGGTGTCCTGGGACGGATCGCGTTTGCCGTCCTTTTCACCGTGGTGGCAGGTCGTACAGTCCGAAATCCCCGCCTTCTCGTTGTGGGCGTCGTGGTTGAAGACCGCCGGCAGCCGGGTATGCGCGGCAAAGCCCTGGTCCGGGATAGTCGTCATGTCCTCCTGGCTCAAGGCCGGGATCGCCAGGAAGCAGGCGGCGACGAGAGCCACAAGCGCAAGCGGTATGGTGCGTCGTTTCATATCGGGTTCTCCTGCTCGCCGGGGTTACTCCGCCTCGGGCTTCTCCATCAGTTCATAGATGATGTCGCCCAGGAACTTGATGTGCATGCCGAGTTCGTACTTGCTGACAATGTCTTCCAAACCGCCGTGACAGTTGTGGCAGGGGGCGACCAGGGTCTTCACTCCCGTGGCCTTGAGCTGCTCGGCCTTGATGGCGTTGCCGGCGACGCGGGTGTTCTTGAAAGGGGGGCCGCAGTTGATGACGCCGCCCCCGGCGCAGCAGCAGTAGTTGTGCTCGCGGTTGGGGTACATCTCCACCACTTCCTCGCACAGGAAGTGGACCACGTCGCGCAGCTTGTCCATGAGGCCGCGGCCGCGGATGACGTTGCAGGGGTCGTGGATGGTGACCGGGTCGGCGTACTTGTGGGTGATCTTGATGCGGCCCTGCTGGATGAGCTCCCAGAAGAACTCGATCGAGTGGACCATGGGGACGGGAGTCCATTTCCAGCCGAGCCAGCGGTTGCCCACGTCGTAGACGGCGCGGAAGGCATGGCCGCACTCGCCCATGACGATACGCTTGACGCGCAGGCGCTGGGCGGTCTCGTAGTGGGCGCGCTCGACCCGGCCCATGATCTCGGAATCGCCCGAGAACATGGCCATGTTGGAGTTGTCCCAGCCGGGCGTCGCCGGCATGGTCCAGGAAAGCCCGGCCGCGTTGAAGATGGCCGCGGCCTGGTAGATGAGCTGGGTGCGGAACTTGGGTTCCGGGGCGATGACCGAATACATGAAGTCCGCGCCCTCGACCTCGAGCGGGATGCGCAGGTCCGGGAACTCGTCGCGGGCCTCTTCTTCCTGCCACTGGAGGGTGTCGGGCCACTCGTCGTCTTTCACCCACATCTGGTTCATGGTGGCCGAGTGGCTGTGGGCGGTGTCCTGGATGTACTGCGGGGTGCAGCCGAGTTTGGAGCACAGCCGGCGCACCACACTCATGATGTAGCCGGTGTCGATGCCCAGCGGACAGTAATGGATGCAGCGGCGGCACAGGTTGCACTCGGTGTAGGAGAGCTGGGCGCACTCGTAGATGACCTGCGGGTCGACCTTGCCGTCGGCCTTGAGCAGGCGGCTCATGGTCTGGGTGACCTTGGCCACGGGCATGTAGCTCGGGTCCTTGTGCGACATGTAGTAGTGGCAGGCCTTGGCGCACATGCCGCAGTGCACGCAGGTCTCCATATAGGTTTTCAGGCGCGCGCCGCATTCGCCGGCGATCAGCTCCTTGAAGACCTTCTGTATCTTCTCCGGGTTCAGGCGGGAAACGCCGCGCCTGAGCCCTTCATCCTCGATGAGGCGGTCGGCAATGGTGCTCATGAAATCCTCCGGTCTCTACCAGTCCTTGGCGTGTCTGACGGACCCGAACTCCGAGGCGATGTAGCCGCGGCTGAAAAAGCCGAACAGCATGTGGGAGAGCCTGGTGAACGGGATGGCGATCAGCATGGCCTCGCCGCACAGAATGTGCAGGGTGGTCATAACCAGGTTGTCGCCGATGCGATGATAGGCCAAAACGCCCGTCAGGAAGGTCAGGCCCACAAGGGAAACCACGACGACGTCCTGGGCGCTGGTGACGAAGCGCACTTCGGGGACGCTTACGCGCCGCCACAGGAAGTAGGCGCAGATGACGACCACGACGATGGACAGGATGTCGGCCAGCTGTCCGGGCAGCGCCGGCCAGGACCAGCCGTGGAAGGTGTCGAAGAGCACGATGTGCCCCATGAGGAACAGCGGCACCAGAAAGAGACAGATATGAAAGACGAAGGTGGCCACGGTGACGACGGGATTCTCCCGCCAGCCCAGCGACCCGAAGGGGGTCAGCCAGTGGGTGAGGGATTTGATGGCGTGGGGCCAGCTGATGAAGGCCACGAAGGCCCCGTCCTTTTTGAGGGCCAGGGCGCGCATGGCCAGCAGGCGATAGGCCGAACCGAGGATAAAGATGCCGAAGGCCAGCCAGGCCAGCGGTCCGACGGCGAGATCGTACAAGGCGTGCATGACTTCCTCCTAGCCGGTAAAGGCCGTAAGCGGGGCCACGATTCGATGGAGCTTGCCGTCGGCGATGGCCCGGATGAGGACCTTGGTTCCGTCCGGGGAAAACGCCGGGTCGAAGCATTTGTCGAAGCTCTGGGGGTAGGCCTTGCCGTCGCACACGACCGTAAACCGGCCGGCGCGTTCCACGGCCACGGCCAGGTGCGCGCCGTCGGCGCTCCACACCAGGGGCCAGGCCATGTCGTATTGGCCGCTCCAGACCTTGCCGTCGCAGATGACCGTGAAATTCGTGTTCTGGTCATTGCCGATGGCGGCCACCCGGCCGCCGGCCGGGCTGATGGCGAGGTCCGTGACCACCGGGAAGGTCGCGTCCCAGGGCGTGCCGTCCACGGCCACGGTGAAGACGCCGAAGCTCGGGGCCACGATGGCCGCCAGCTTGGAGCCGTCGGCGGAGAACGCCGGATGCCAGACCTGGGCGAAGCGGGGTTCCCAGACCATCTTGTCGTCGATGGCCATGCCCCAGGCCCCGGCCTTGCGCACCGGCGCGGCGACCTGCCCCGTGGCCGGGTTGAAGACCGGGCCCCAGGCGCAGGCGTACGCGCCTTCCCAGGCCTTGCCGTCCACGGCGATGGTGTAGTCGTAGAGCGTGCGGCGCACGGTGGCGGCCACGCGCTTGCCCGCGGCGTCGAAGGCCGGATTCCAGCAGTTGACGAAGATGGAATCCCAGGCGACGCCGTTTACGGCCACGCTGAAGATGCCGTTCTGGAAAGTCTCGATGTCGGCCTGAGCCAGGGACTTGACCTGGACGACCGCCGCCGAGGCGGACCCGTCGCGGGACAGGGCCACCATGTTGGCGTTCTCGAAGAGGGTTTCCCAGACGGTCCCGTTGGCCACCATGCCGTACCGGCCGTCGATCTGGACCGGGGCGGCGATGACGTCGCCGGCCTCCGAGAAAAGGGTGTTCCAAATGTAGCCGTACTGTTCTTCCCAGGCGGCGCCGTCGACGGCCATGGTCCATTCGCCGGCCGACTGCACGAGCGCGGTCAACCTGCCGTCCGGGGAAAAGCGCGGATACCAGATCTTGTCGAAGGTTTCCTCCCAGACTTCACCATTGACCGCCAGGGAAAACTCGGCGTCCGGCAAAGCGGCTACCATTGCCACGGTCTCGCCGTCGGGCGAGACGTAAGGTTCCTCCAGCCACTCGTATTCACGCGAGCACTTTCGCAGATCGTCTACAACGACGCGGGCGCCCGGCGTGAAATCCCAGGACTGCGCGAAGGACATACCGACCTCCTTGACGGGTGGAAAAAGGCACAGGCTTCGCGCGACAAACGCGCGAAACCCGAATACTCATAGCGGACCCCTGAAAACTCCGGCTTGTTAGTCACGAATTTCACGTTTAGTCAAGGGGTGTCCTTGTTCGAGACATCAAGGAAAATGGCCATATACGACTCGCCAAGGTAGGATATTCCGCATGCGCATGCCGGGAATAAAATGCTTCTCCGATCGGTTTGGTTGGGTATGGATTGCCCTGGTCCTGACGCTCGTTGCCGCGCTTTCCGATACTGTCGGGGCCGCGGGACGGGAGCCCTGGTCACCGCCCGCCGCGCCGGACGGCATTCCCCTGCCCCGTTCGGCCCGGCTCGGGGGCAGCCTGGACAAGGCGCCCCGGCCCGTGAACGGGGAAAACGCCGCCGCGGGCTATGCAACGGCCCTGGGCATAAACGAGGTGCTGGCCGGCCGTGAGGCCGCCGGCGCGGCGCGGCTGGCCGCCGTGGTGTCGAAGGCCGGCCCCCTGGCCGATGTCGCCGCCTATTACGCGGGACTGGGCTTCTACCTGGCCGGGGACGCGGCCGGGGCCCTCAATGCGCTCACGCCGCTCACCGCCGCGCCGGAAACCTCCTTTCTCGGCCGCGACGGCCAGTATCTGGCCCTTCAAAGCGCCGCCCGCCTCGGCGACCACGAGAAAACGCTGGCCCTGGCCGAAAGCTGGCTCACCGAGGCCGCCGCGCCGCTGGCCCCGGAAGTCTGGCTGCGGGCCGCCGTGGCCGCCGCCGCACTCGGCCAGGACCGCAAAGCGGCGGACTTCTTGCGCCATCTGTCGCTCACCTGGCCGGCGTCCAAAGCCGCCGCCGCCGGCAACGCCCTGGCCCGGGCGCTTTGCGCCAAAGGGAAGGACGCGGCCTGCGCCTTCGATCCGGACACGCCGGCCAACGTGCTGCTGCGGGCCGAGGCCATGGTGGAGAAGCGCTCGCCCGAGGCGGCGCTGACCCTGTTGCAGGGCAGCCACGGCTTCGACGCCGGACAGGCGGCCCGGGCCGATTACGTGCGCGGCAAGGCGCTCTACCGCCAGCGCAAGTTCCGGGCGGCGACCGGAATGTTCGCCAAGGCGGCCGCAATCGATCCCGATGCGCCGCTGGCCGGCTGGGCCCGCTACCACGAGGCGCGCTGTCTGTGGCGCTCGTTTGACGCCGAGGACATCGCCCGCATGGAGGCGCTCTTGCGCCGGGTGCTGGCCGCGCCCAGCCGCGACGACCCCCTGCGCGAGGTGGCGGCGCGCCATCTCGCCCTGGTGCTGGCCGAAAACGGACATTTCAAGGAGGCCCTCGACGCGGCGCAGCAGCTCAAGGGACTGGCCGTCTCGCCGGATCTGGCCGCCCAGGGCGCGTCGCTGACCGCGATCCTGCGCTACGTCACCGGGGACATGGCCGGGGCGGTCACGGATTTGGAGGCGTTTACGGCCCGTTTCCCGGACGACGACTGGGCCGACGGGGCGCGCTTCTGGCGGGGCAAGGCGCTGGCCGCCCTGGACCGGCCCGAGGAGGCGGCGGCCGCCTATCTCGAGGCCATGTCCCGCCGCCCCAATACCTATTACGGCGGCAAGGCCGCCGCCGCCCTGGCCGGGCTCGGCAAGGCGGTCCCGGACGTGGTCGCCTCGTCGGTGCGCCGCACCCCGACGTGCCCGGGACATGCCGACGGCTTTTCGCAACAAGCGGCCGACGACCTGGACAAGGCCCGGTTGCTCGCCGATTCGGGCCTGCCGTCGCTGGCCGGAATGGAGCTCGATTTCGCCAGCCGGGCCATGCCCGAACGGGCCGACCTGGCCATGGCGAATATTGCGGCGGCGGAGGAAATGGGCCGTCGCGGCACGGTCCTGCGCACGGCCTGGCGCACGTTCGGCGGCTGCCTGCTGCGCGGCACGGCGGCGGATCTGGCCCCGCTGCGCCAGGCGCTCTACCCCCGGGCCTACGACCGGCTGGTGGTTGCGGCGCTCAAGGGTTCGGACATCGACCCGGACATGGTCTATTCGCTGATCCGGCAAGAGAGCTTTTTCGACCCCAAGGTGGTGTCCGGGGCGGGGGCGGTGGGGCTCATGCAGCTGATGCCGGCCACGGCCAAGTCCGTGGGCAAAAAGCTCGATCTCAAGGTGACGCGTCGGCAACTGTTCGATCCGGCGGTCAACATCAGGCTCGGGGTGGCCTTTTTTCGGGAGCGGGTGGAGAAGGCGGGGGGTCTGGCCGCGGCGCTGGCCGGCTACAACGCCGGGCAGACCAGGGCCCGGCTTTGGACGCGGCACCTGGGCGGGCTCGGGCAGGAACTTTTCACCGAGCTCATTCCCTACACCGAAACCCGCGACTACGTGCGGCGCATCACGGCCAACGCCATGATGTACCGCCGCCTGTACGGGGATTGAAAGACCGGGGGAAGAACCTTTCTTGCGGAAAGGTTCTTCCCCCGGGCCCCCTTTCCAAAGACTTTCGACGGAATACAGGGGAGTCCTGGCATATGCGCCGCGCAAATGCGGTAATGCAGCCTCGGATCCGGCTGCGAAAGAGATTTGTTAAGGGAGCGTAAAAGGGGCCTAGCGCCGACGGGCGGAGACCTCTTCCAGGGAAAAAAGCCGGTCCGGGTCGAGGACCATGACGAAGCCGCCGTCCACCATGGCCAGTCCCTTGACGAAGCGCGGCGGCACGGGCAGCCCCATGTCCGGGGGCGGGGCGATGTCCGCCGGGGCGATTTCCACCACCTCGTGCACGTCGTCGGCCAGGGCGGCCACGGGAAGCGTCTCGCCGTCGAAATCGCGCTCCACGATGACCAGACAGGACGTCTCACCCTCGTCCGCCTCACCGAGTTCCAGCTTGCGGCGCAGGTCCACCACCGTGGCCGCGTTGCCGCGCAGGTTGACGACGCCGCGCAAATAGTCCGGAGACAGGGGCACCCAGGTGATCGCCGGCACGTCGAGCACCTCGGACACCACCAGGGATTCCAGGGCAAAGCATTCGTTGCCAAGGCGAAACGTCAGATATTGTCTCGGGACGTCGTCGGCCATGGGACCTTCCGCGTTGCAGGGGGATAGAGGTTCTCTCCATACGCCATGCGCCCGGTTTGGGCAACGGTCTCACGCCGTTTTCCGAAAAAAGGCCGCCGGTCTCAGACCGGACGCACGGTCAGCACGGGCACGGTGGCCGTCTTGACCACCTTTTCGGCCACCGAGCCGAAAGGAATGCGGTCCACGCCGCGCCGGCCGTGGGTGCCCATGATGATCATGTCCACGCCGGCCTTGCGCGCCACTTCCAGAATCTTTTCCGGGGCGTAGCCGTATTCCACCCGGCCCTCGGCCGCCATGTCCGCGAAGCGCGCGTCCATGAACTCGCCCATGACCCGGTTGGCGCCTTCCAGAATCTGGTCGACCAGGGTCCGGATGCTCTGGGGCGGCACGTAGAGGCTGGCGTAGCGGTTCATGCTCGGCGAGACGTAGAGCACGAGCAGCCGGGCGCCGAGCCCTTTGGCGAAGATGGTTGCGTATTCGGCCAGGTACTGCGCGGCCTCCGAGAAATCCACGGCCAGCAGGATCGTTTCGACCTGGGGCGACATGGGGGGGACCTCCATGGGTTATCCGCCGCGAGACCAACCTATCCCCGACGCCCGCGCCCGGCAAGGGGCCGGGACGCCCCCCCCGCTTCAAGCGCGGCGCCCCCGGCTATCCGTTACGGCCTGGAAGGAAAGGATGCTACAGATCGGTGAGCAGCCGTTGGGCCATGGCCACGCCGGCCTCGCCGCCGCCGGCCATACGGGCCAGCTCCGAGGCCACGGCCTGGCCGGAAAGCCGCGTGCAGCGGGTGCTGGTCTGGTCGTTTTCCACGGACTTGCGCACGAAAAAATGCCGGTCGGCCAGCCGGGCCAGCTGGGGCCAGTGGGTGATCAGCACGATTTGCGAGGTCCCGGAAAGCTTTTTGACGTACTCGCCCACGCTGCCAAGGGTCAGGCCGCCGATGCCGGCGTCTATCTCGTCGAAAATGAGGGTCGGGCCGCCGGGTTCGGCGGAAAGGGACATGAGCGCCAACAAAAAGCGGGAAAGCTCGCCGCCCGAGGCGATCTTGTCCAGGGGCTGGGGCGGCTGGCCGGGATTGGGCCGCCACAGGATGCGGGCCCTGTCCTCGACAAGCGCCGGCGCGGCCACGGCCACCGGGGTATGGACCGTGGCCGGGGAAAATTCGAAAATGACCTTCACGTCCTTGGAGAACCCGAGCCCGCGCAGGATATCCTCCAGGGCGTCGGCCAGACGTTTGGCCGCCGCGCGCCGGGCCTCGGCCAGGGTGTCCAGCACCGTGGCCAGGGCCTCCATGCCGGCGGCTTCCTCCCGGGCCAGCTGCTTGCGGTCCAGGGCGCACCCGTCCAGAAAATCGAGGTTGGCCGTGACTTGCCCCCCGAGGTCCACGATCTCGGCCAGGGATTTATGCAGCTTGCGCCGCAGCTGGGCCAGCTCGAACAGGCGTTTTTCGATGGCCTCGGCATCGCTTGCCGAAACGGCCGCCCCGGCCGCCGGGGCGCGGCGCAGGCGCACGGCCATGTCCTTAAGCTGATGGCGGAAGGCGGCCACGGCCTCGGCGTCGTCGGTGAATTCCGGCGCGACCGCGCCGGCGTGGAGCAGCTCGGCGTGCAGGTCGGCCAGGCCGTCGAGGAGCTTGGGCTCGCGCTCGATGCACTCGAGGGCCTTGGACAGCGCTTCCGACGCCTTGCGCGCCTGGGCCAGGGCCGCCCGTTTGGCGCTCAGTTCCTCCTCCTCGCCGGGGAGCGGATTCACCTTCTTGATCTCGGTCTGCTGGAACTCCAGGAACTGGCGTTTTTCCTCCAGGGACGAGGCCTTGGCATCGAGTTCGCGGATGCGGCCGGCAATATCGGTCAACTCCTTGACCAGCCGGTTGCGCTCGGCCAGGGGGGCGGGATCGGGCAGAAAGGCGTCCAGGAGCGCCGCCTGAAAGGCCGGCTGGAGCAGGCGTTGCTGGCCGTGCTGGGAGGCGTGGAGCAGGAGCCTCGGGCGCATGGCGGCCAGCGTCTCGCGCGAGGCCAGGGAGTCGCCCACGTAGATGCGGCTGCGCCCGGTTCCGGCGGCCAGCTCCCGGCGCAAGATGAGGTCCTCGCCGTCCTGGACGAAAAGCGCCTCGACCACGGCCTTGTCGCAGCCGGCCCGCACGAGCTCGGGCCGCATCTTCTCGCCGGTGAGAAAATTGACGGCCGAGACGATGAAGCTCTTGCCCGCCCCGGTCTCGCCGGTCAGCACATTGAGCCCGGGGCCGAGTTCCAGCTCCAGGTCGTCGATGAGCGCCAGATTCTTTATCCGCAGCACTTCGATCATACGCGCCGCCTTGCCTCGTATCCTACTGGCGCAGCCTGGGGTCCAGGATGTCGCGCAGGCTTTCGCCGATGAGATTGTAGCCGAGCACGGTGAGCAATATGGCCAGCCCCGGGAAAATGGACAGCCACGGGGCGACCTCCAGCACTTCCTTGCCTTCCATGAGCATGTTGCCCCAGCTCGGCATGGGGGGCTGCACGCCAAGGCCCAGGAAGCTGAGCGAGGATTCGGTCAAAATGGCTCCGGCCACGCCGAGGGTCGCCGAGACGAGCACCGGCGCGGCGGCGTTGGGCAGGATATGGAAAAAAAGGATGGCCGGGGCCCGCATGCCCGAGACCTTGGCGGCCAGCACGAATTCGCGGCCGCGAAGGGTCAGGGTCTCGGCCCGCACCAGCCTCGCCACGCCCATCCAGGACGTGAGCCCGATGACGACCATGATGTTGATCAGCGACGGGTTGAGGAAGGCGATGACGGCCAGGATCAGGAAAAACGAGGGGAAACAAAGCATCACGTCCACGCCGCGCATGATGACCTCGTCGACGAGCCCCCCGAAATAGCCGGCGCAAAGCCCGAGCGCAAGCCCGATGGACACGGAAAGCCCGACGGCCACGAACCCGACCCAAAGCGACACCCGCCCGCCGTAGAGCAGGCGCGAGAGCACGTCGCGGCCCAGGGCGTCGGTGCCGAGGGGATGGGTCGGCCCGGGAGGGGTGAGGATGGCGTCGACGTTTAGGGACAGCGGATCGTAGGGCGTCACGTAGGGCGCGGCGAGGGAGGCGAGCGAAATACCGCCGACCAGGAGGAGCCCGGCCCACAGCATGCCGTGCCGCGGCAGATGCCGCCGCAGAAAGCGTCCGAACGCCTCACGCACGGTCCCGTCCTCCAAGGCGTATCCACCCAAAAAACATGATAATGTTCTTTTCTAACACCATACTTTTCTTCGCCTCTATCCTTAGCGGCCACGCCCTCCAAGGCGTATGCGCGGATCGGCCAGGGCGTAGCCGGCGTCAGCCAGCAGATTGCCGGCCAGGGTCAGGACGGCCCCGAGCACGAGGTTGCCCATGATCAGCGGATAATCGCGGGCCATGACCGACTGGTAGAAGAGTTGCCCAAGGCCCGGCAACGCGAAGATGGATTCAATGATGACCGAGCCGCCGATGAGCCCGGGCACGGAAAGCCCCAGGATGGTGATGACCGGCAGCAGCGCGTTACGAAGCGCGTGCTTGTAGATGACGACATGGCCGGGCAGGCCCTTGGCCCTGGCGGTCAGCACGTAATCCTGGCGCAGCACCTCGAGCATGGACGAGCGCAGAAACCGGGACATGCCGGCGAGGCTCCCGAAGGTGTAGATGAAGATCGGCAGGGCCAGATGACGGGCGAGGTCCAGGGTTTTGCCGAGCGGCGAGAGCGTGTTGAAATCCATGGAGGTGAGCCCGGAAATGGGGAGCAGGCCCCACTGGATGCCGAACAGGAGCATGAGGAGCAGCGCCAGCCAGAATCCGGGCATGGCGAAGCCGATGAAGACGAACACCGTGGCCGCGCGGTCGAAAAGCCCTCCCTGGCGCACGGCCGAGGCCACGCCGATGGGCACGGCGATAAGAAGGGTGAGAAAAAGCGAGACGATGTTCATGGAAAAGGTCAGGGGCAGGCGTTCCCTGATCTTGTCCCAGACGGGGCGGTGGTCGCCGGAGAGGGACTGGCCGAAGTCGAAGCGCACGAGCTTGCCGAGCCAGTCGGCGTATTGGACGTAAAGGGGGCGATCGAGGCCGTAGAGTTTTTGGAGCCGGGCGTAGGTCTCGGCGGTGGCCAGGGGATTGAGGGTGGTCTGCATGTCCGTGGGCGAGCCCGGGGCCAGGTGGATGACGGCGAAGCTGATGAGGGTGATGCCGAAGAAGATGCCGGCGACCCAGAGGGTTTTGCGCAGGAGGCGTTTGGCCAGGACAAGCACGTTAAGGGGACTCCTTGTGGCTATGGCAAGCGCCATCGTACGCTCGGGTTGTACGGGAAACGGGTATGGAAGAAAAGGGCGCGAAAAAAAATGGACGGGCGCGAAAAAAGGGCTTGACTTTTTTTGGTGTGAGGATAATTTCACCTCTCGCTGCGGGGCTGTAGCTCAGTTGGGAGAGCGCTTGAATGGCATTCAAGAGGTCGTGGGTTCGATTCCCTCCAGCTCCACCAAGAAGAATGCCAAGGGGTTACCGAGAAATCGGTGACCCCTTTTTCTTTGCCTAAGCGCCAACGCCCGCCAACACTAGGTTGTGGCGGCCCCGACCGGGGCGGCACGATGTTTCGCACCATCCATCCAGACTGAGCACCCTCCAGGGGGATCGCTTGAATTTTTTCAAGAGGCCGCCCCACCCGTCGCCTTTTTGCTCCTGCAAGAGTTTTTCTCCGCAACTTACCTCATGGGTGTATGAGGAAAAAGGCCGAGGACCTCTTGGGGGATTTTCAAGAGGTGGTGGGCGGTTGGCCTTCCTCCCTCTCCTGGGAACCCGTCCCTAATTGGCCATTTGGACTTTCCAAGTGCATCCTCTAAAAAAATCGGAAGCAGGTGAAGACCACTACCCCGGTTTCTCGTCGTCGGCACCGAAGCCTGACCCCTGGATGAGAATTGCCGCAGAAACTGGCCGAGTGAGACACATGGGGCTTGGAATTTACCCGGCCCCATTGGTTTTCTGGGGCTCCTGCCCCTCTGGCCCCAGGCCGCCGGCCCGGACACCCCTTGGATTCGCTCGGTAGGGCCCCTTCCTGGAGCTTTCCCGCTTGCCCTGGGGGTTGGTGTCCCCGGCCAGTCCCTCTCCCAGGAGGGGGTAGGCCTGGAGGAAAGTACGATTTTGTAAGGGGTTAGGTCTTCCTTGACCTCGGCCCATACCCCCGCCTTCGGCCCTTTCCCGGACAAATGGACATTCCGAATGCACCGTTGAAAAAAACGACAACAGCAGGCGACACACCCCTGGGGCCACACACCATGGACAGCTTGATCAAGCCCTGGTGCGGGTCGAGGCCCAGAAACTGCCGGCGTGAGCACCATACCCCTGGAAAGAATCCCGACCCCATCGGGCTCCTACCTCTCCTAATTTCCTGCCCGGACTCGTTCCCGGGAATTTTAATTTCCGCCCTCAAAAAAAGCTCTAGACACGGGCATGGCCCAGGCCTATATAGTAAGCGACTCCTTTGGAAAGGTTGGTTGTAACCTTAACGGAGGTGATGCCGATGGGCCAGTCAGACGAGGGACAGTTTTTTGATGTAGGGCACAAATAGGCCAGTATAGAAAAAAAAGCTGGCAAACTGCACGTGTGGTAAACACCAACCCTACGCTTGATGCTGAGGCATCCACAATAATCTTCAAAAAATCTCGACTATAACCTTACTGGCCCTGGCTTCTACAGTCGGGGCCTTTCTTTTTTACAGCGAAGACGATGCCCCTTGAACGATTTCCCTGGGAAGTCACCCGCCCCAGTTTGGCCATTCGAGACTGATGCACGGCATATTCGGATAAATTGTTGTAAATTTATGTAGTTGATGTATATTTTCTCCATCCAACACGATGGAGGCGATCATGAGCGAGCGTTCTTCCGAGAAGCCTGGCATTGCCGACTACGTTGTTGCCCGCCGCAAGCGCAAAGAATGCTTTCTCGACGTGATTGATCGCCTCATCGACTGGAAACCCCTCGAAAAAGTGCTTCGCAATGAACTCAAGCGAGTGGCCAATGCCGTCGGTAACCCGTCCTACCCGCCGTTGCTCATGTTCAAGATTCTCCTGCTCCAGCGCTGGTACAATCTCCGCGATGCGGCGGTGGAGGAGGCCCTGTGCGACCGCCTCTCTTTTGTCCGGTTCGTGGGCCTTTCCCTGGACCACGATGAAGTGGCGGATTCCACCACGGTCTGCCGTTTCCGCCAGAGCCTGGTGGAGCGCAATATCCTCAAGCGCCTGCTGGACAAACTCAATCATCAGCTGGAACGCCGGGGACTTCTGGTGCGCGAAGGGGCCATTGTCGATGCCAGCGTCGTTTCTTCCGCACGTCATCCGCTCAAGGTGCTCGACGTGCTGCCCGAGGATCGCGAGGAAGATGCCGGTGACGCACCGGATGTGACCATCAGCTATTCTGACGATGCCGACGCGGCCTGGCTGCGCAAAGGCAACCGGGCGTATTACGGATACAAAATCCACGCCGCCACGGACAGCCGGGACGGTTTCGTGCTCGGTGGTCATGCCACACCGGCCAATCGGTCCGACACGGAAGAATTCGTCACCGTGCTGGATGAGGTCGATGTGAGAGCTGGCGAGAGCGTCTACGCGGACAAGGGGTACAGCAGCCAGCTGAACCGCTACGTGCTTGCGGTCCGGGGACTCCTGGACGGTATCATGCACAAGGCCGCACGGAATCGGGAACTCACACTCGCCGAAAAAGCCGCCAATCGCCTGGTTAGCAGCCTTCGGTCAAAGGTGGAGCGCGCCTTCGGCACCCTCAAGCGTGGCTACGGCTTCTTTCGAGCCCGCTACCTCGGTCTGGCCAAGGTTGAACTGGAGTTCCTGCTCAATGCCATGGCTTTCAATCTGAAAAAAGCGGTCCTGAAGGCCGATTGTTGAGGAGACGTGCCTCTGTTGGCTGGCAAATGCCGCCAACGAGGTGAAAAACGTCCTAGACCTGGAGAAAGAACAACCACGACTGCCGTCTCACGCCCCTTAGAGACGGGCCAAGCAAGGACTGACGAGAATTATGCAGCGGTCTCGAGAAGGTGAGACGGCCGATATTGTTGTTGCTCGGGCCGACAGGCAGGTCTATGTAAGTAAGAAGGCTGGGCGAAACTGTGTAAATATTGAGCTTCGTTTATAGATAACAGGAAAACTTAAAGTATTTCGTGGAGTTGTCGCCAACGGTTAGGGACTTCTCTGGTCAGAAAGGTCATTGTCTCCTTTGTGCGTTAAGTGGGATTTTATATGAGATATTGGCAGCACGTCATCTTTGCATCGCTGCTCGCTCTTTCAGCTCTTACGTCATGCTTTGTCTTTAGATTGTTAAATATTTCTTCAGTAGCATTCCATTCTGGCGAGTCGATGTTGTCCCAAGGCAAATTCACCGAAGCGCTTCAGAAATTCCGCATAGCCGCTGCCGCAGGTGGACTGCGCCCCTCCATGGCCTTGAAATTGGCTCGCTCGGCCTTTTTGGCTGGTGATGCAACCTTCAGCAAAGAGGTGCTCAGCTCCTTGATCACTTCGAAGACCAGACTTTCACCCGATGTGCTCAATGCGGTGGCGGGAGAATTCGATAGTATGGGAATGCCCGCATTGGCGCTGGCCGCGTTGCGTCGGGCAGGCGACTCTGTTTTGCAATCGGAACCTTCGGCCATATATCTTGCCGAACTCGAATCGCGTGTGGGCGATGTCGCCGCGTCGGAACAGCTTTACCGGCGAGTACTGGGGAAGTATCCTGACAGTATTGCGGCGGCCTTGGGCTTGGCCCAACTTGTTGCTTGGCATGGACGCACTCAGGAGGCCGAAGGCCTCTGCGAGTCGGTGCTGCGCCGCAATCCAGAAAATCGACAGGCGAGGCTCGTGTTGGGTCGGGTCCTCACCGCTGCGGGCCGTTTTAACGACGCCATCGTCCAATACCGACAGGTCTTGGGGGAGACTCCATGAATTATCATGTCCATAAAGCGCGTTGTGTCTTTTGGTGCACTCTCTTGGCATTTGCCGGCCTTTGCTTCGCTACACCCAGCGTTCACGCCTTAAGCCAGGACGCGCAATCCACTGTGCCCAAGGCTCCGGCCATCACCCAACCATCCGGGGATGTCCCCGATTGGCAAGCCCGCCTGGAACTGGCCCGCTTGTTGAGTTACGTCAAACGCTACGACGAATCCTTGGTGGAATACGGCAAGGTGCTGGCCGAAAAGCCCGAACTGGTCGAGGCCAAGGCCGAGATGGCCCGGGTGCTCATGTGGAGCGGCAGGACCGGGGAGGCCAAGGCGATTTTGGATGCCATAGCGCCTGACCAGCTTTCCGGCGAGGACAGGCTGCTCCAGGCGGATTTGTTCGCAATGCGCAAGGAATATGGCAAGGCCGAATCCCTCTATCGCGAACTGCTCCAGGCTTCCCCCGAAAATCAGGCGATTCAGCTCCGGTTGGCCGAGGTGCTCAGTTGGACCAAGCGCTATGCCGAATCCATCAAACTTTACGAAAAGCTCGTCGTTGCCTCGCCCAATGATGTGCAGTTACGACGTCGGTATGCCCAGACACTCTCCTGGGCCGGCAAAACACAGGACGCCATCCGGGAATTTCGGCGTTCTCTTGGCCAATAACCCACGACCACGGCTGTTAATAGAAAGCAAGGACAGCATGCAGCACCCGACGCGCCTCTATCGCTTCGCGTCTCATGTCTGCCGGTGGACGGTCGCGGTCCCCATGGCGTTGTTACTGGTCTGCCCTTGTGCCTGGGCGCAATTTCCGGACGCCGTCTTTGCTGGCAAGACGATCTCGGATGCCGAAGCCCGCCTGGAACTGGCCCGGCTGCTTGCCCGCAACGAAGCCACCCTGGACCAAGCGGCAGCGGAATATCGTCGCGTCTTGGCCGCTTCTCCGACAAACTTTCGGATCGTCCTTGAGTATGCCGAAATCCTCATCAGTCTGCACCGGTATCCCGACGCCCTGACCGTGCTCGAACCTTTGGCGCAAATGCCAAATCCACTGCCGGAAGCGCTTGCCGCCCTGGGCAGTGTTCGGCTCTATTCTGGCGACGTCCGTGGCGCGGCCCTGGCTTACGAACGAGCCTATGCCGCCAAGCCATCCCTGCCGGGCCTCGGATTGAAGCTCGCCCAGACGCTCAACTGGTCCGGACGCGCCAAGGATGCGCTGCCGCTGCTCGAGCGGTTGCACGCAGCCGAACCGGTCAATCTTGAAATCGTCATTTTGCTCGGGCGCGCCCTGAACGCTGCCGGAAAACCAGAGCAGGCCGCCGAACTTGTGATCCCACTGCTCAAAACCCATCCTGACAATGTGGAGTTGCTCCTGGCCGCTGCGGACTTCCAGGCGGTCCTGGGACGGGCGGTCCTGGCCAAACGGCTTTTCGAGCGTGCCGAAACCCTTGATCCGTCCGGAAGGGCCGGAATTGCCCATGCCGAACGGTCCATGGCCTGGGGCGATTTCTACCGGGCCGAGGACGGGGTGCGCAAGGAAATGGCCGCCAATGGCAAGACCCACGAACTGACGCTCAAGCTCGCGGCCGTGCTGGTCGCACAGCAGCGTTACGGAGAGGCCGCGAACGTGTATGAGGCGTTACTGACGGCCAACGGCAACGACAAGGACGCGCTCACCGGGTTGGCCCAGCTGCGCCTTTTGGAGAAAAATGATGACGCCGCATTGGCGGTGACGCACCGTCTTGCAGCCGTTGCGCCGGACAGTGCCGCCCCTCTGCGTCTTGAGGCCGCCGCGCGGGCTGCTTCAGGCAACGTGACCGCCGCCCTGGCCGCCGCCCGCAAAGCCTCCGCCAGCCCCGACGCCAGCAATACGGATCTGCGGCAACTCGGCGACCTGCTGTACAAGACCGGGGACAAAAGGCAGGCCCTCGATGCCTATCGCCGGGCTCTGGCCCTTGACCCGGCGGATGCGTGGTCAGCCTGGAGAGTCGGGGAGGAACGGGACGCGGCCGTACCGACAAGCGTAGCCCAAAAAGCCTCCCTGGCCGCAGCGCTCAAGGATGATGGACGGCTAGAAAAGGCGGGACGTCTCTTTCGCGTTGCGTTGCGCTCCGAGCCCGACAATTATTTCGCTCGAATGGGTCTGGCCGAAGTCTTGGCCGCAACAGGTTGGTATGACGACGCGCTGGTCCTTCTGGACGGCTTGGCCGTGGATTTCCCTGGTGACGCCAAGGTGCTGCTCACAAAGGCGCGCGTGCTGGGCTGGGCGAAGCGCTACGACGCATCGCTGACGGCTTATGCCGATTTGCACAGTCTCAAACCCGACAATCCGGTCCCGCTTCGCGAGGCTGCGCGAACGGCGTTTTGGGGCAAGATGCCAGACCGCGCCGCACTCCTTTATTCAGCCTTGGAAAACGGGACGTATCCCGCGCAGGTACGTGAAGCCGCAGGCTTGGAGCACACTGCCAAGATGGATAGCTTCAACAATCAATTCGCGAAGGCCATCACGACAAATGACGCCTTGCTGGCCATGGAGCCGGGCAACCAGGAAGCCCTCTTTGACCGTGCCCAGGCTGCATGCGCTTTGGGAATGCGCGACGAAGAGGCCGCAACCTATCAACGCATGCTCACCAGCGATCCCATGCATACCCTGGCCGGGCAGGCAGTGGACAGGCTGCGTTGGCGTAATGCGCCCTCTGTCAGGGTGGGCTTTTCCTTTTGGGACGAGGACGGCAAGGGCGGCCGTCTGGCCCAGATCACCCGCTTTCGCTGGGATACGGAATTCACCGTCCCGGTTGAGGATCGCTATTACCTGCGGGCGGCGCAGCACCTGTGGCTGGAGGATCCCAAATCCCCTCAGGCCGCCCAGCAAGGCCAAAGCGAGGCGCAGTCAAGCTCGGATGCGTCGACCCTGGCGGCCCAGGCCCTCCAGCAAGGACAGGTCCAAGCCGCCGTTTCCGCGCGACGATTCGAGGGCGCCTACTGGGCCGAAGGCCAGACCCTGGGCGCGGGCGGCCGGGTCAACCAGTGGCTTTCCGGCGAGTTTGCATTCACCAACAAGCAGTATTCGGATGTCGGGCTTCGGCCGCTCTATTCGGGGCAGGCGCGCATCGAACTCCGGCCGATCGATGCGGTCACGCTGGCCTTTTTCTATCAGCGCACCGACGAAATCACCAATGACATGAGCCTGGCCCAAGGCATCCAGATCGACAACTGGGGGGGCATGCTCCGGCTGCAACCGTTACGGCGCATCGATCTGTCCTTCCAGGGGCGCTACCTCAACTACAGCGACGACAACCAAGGCACGGCCCTGCGGGCCGACGCGGGAGTGATCCTTACCGACCATCCCCATGAGCTCAAGCTCGCTGCCACCGGCGAATACCGCGACACCCGGGAAGCGAACAAATACGTCTACCAGGATGACACCCTCGTTACCATCGTTCACCCGTACTGGACGCCGCAGGATTACTCGTCCGGAGCCCTTACCCTGGGTTGGCGGCATGACCTCGCAAAGGATTTTTTCTGCGGCGCACGGCGGCATTATTACGGAATCCAAGTCTCCCACGGATCGGATACGACCAAGAACCCCTTCTGGCGGCTGGAGATTGAATACCTCAATGACCTGACAGACCGGTGGACCTTCTCCCTCAAGGGATTGGTGCAACGTTCGCCACAATGGGATGCGACCGGGGTCTGGACCGGCCTGACCTACAGGTTTTAGGGGGCAAAGTGGAGAAGAAGTCTTCTTTTTACGGGCCGCTGATCGGAATGGCTATCCTGGCCTGCATGATGGCCACCTTTTTTTATCTCATTGTCCGCACGTTTCTGTTTTTACAGGCAGACTACCACTGGTACGAAAAAATCCTGGCGTTCTTGCTGCTTCTGGCCGAAACGTTCACCATGACCCACTCCTTCGGCTATTTTCTCAACCTCTACCATGTAATAGCCAAACCTTCCGGACCTGCGTTCTCCATGGACAACGTCCCCCCCCTCAACGACTATCCGCCAGTGGCCATCATCGTATCCTCTTTCAAGGAACCCCTGGACATTCTTGAGGACACCCTGACCTGCTTTTACAACCTGACCTATCCAAACAAGCATATCTATTTTTTGGACGACACCCGTTACGGTCTGCCTGGACAGGACCAGAGCGCTATGGCCGCTTACCGCCGCAGCATCGACGCATTATGCCAGCGGATCGGGGTCAACTTGTTCCGGCGCGTCTGGCATGGGGCCAAAGCGGGTATGATCAATGATTTCTTGGCGTTTCTGGCAGGGGAACGTCGGGAGGGGTTCGAATTCAGCAATTTCGAGGAGACCACCCCTAAGCTCGATGAAAGATACATCATCGTTTTCGACGCCGACCAGAACCCTTTCCCGGACTTCGTGGAGCCGCTTGTGGCCTTTATGGAAGCCAACCCCAAACTGGCCTTCATCCAGACGCCGCAGTACTACACCAATTTCGAAACCAACCGGGTGGCCCGGGCTGCGGGCCTGCAGCAGGCTATTTTCTATGAATATATTTGCGAAGGCAAAAGCATGCAGGACGCCATGTTTTGTTGTGGCACAAACGTGGTATTCCGCCGTGAGGCCCTGGTTTCCGTCGGCGGTTTCGAAGAGCGCTCCGTGACGGAGGATTTCGCCACTTCGCTCAAATTTCACCTCGGCGGCTGGTCCTCGGCCTATCTCAATAAGGTTTGCGCCTTCGGGATGGGGCCGGAGGACCTGGGGGGATATTTCAAGCAGCAATTCCGCTGGGCATTGGGCACGGTGGGGCTTTATCGGGAAATATTGGGAGAGTTCTTCCGCAATCCGCATAGGCTGCCTGTAGCCAAATGGTGGGAGTATTTCCTATCCGGAACGCACTACTTTGTCGGCTGGGTGCTTTTTATCATGATGCTGTGCCCTATTCTCTATCTATTCCTGGAAGTACCCAGTTTTTTTGCCCGGCCTGAAATCTACTTTCTCTTTTTTTTCCCATATATTTTGCTCACGCTCACGCTGTTCATCTTTACCTTGTCCCAGCGCCGGTACGGCATGGCCGAGCTTGGTATCGGCATCGTGCTTCAGGCCATAACGTTTCCAGTATATATGAAGGCCTCGGTTCAGGGGCTGCTCGGTATTCGAGGCAGCTTCGGCGTGACGCCCAAGGGCGGCAGCACTTCACTGCCGCTTCGTGCCCTCTGGCCCCAAGTGCTGCTCTGCATGGCCGCCGCCGGAGCCACGGCGTATGGCCTGAACCGACTTTATTTCGAAGACACGGCGACAAGCGCGATATTGGTCAATTGCCTGTGGTGTGTGTACCATGTGGCCATCCTTTCGACGATCCTCTATTTCAATCAACCCGAGGGGGCTGAGCATGGCTAAGGGATGGGTTCGGGGCCTTGGTAGCCTCATCCTTGCCTTGGCGGCGATGGCAGGAGGTTATCCACTGTCGACCTGTGCCGCGTCCAAGCCGAACTTCGGTTTTGTCCTGGACGGTTACCCCATTGATCCTGATCGGTTGGCAGCCCTGCGGCGCGAGACCGGGGTTGCACCGAGCATGATCACGTTTTTTCTGCAATGGCCTCGAAATCCCGCCGAGGGGCATTTTCCCCTGGCGTCCGTGAAAGCCATCAGCGACGCTGGGGCCATTGCCTGCATTACGTGGGAACCGATGTATATCCTCGACGGCCAGGAACATATGATCAAGGCCATGGAGATTCTGGCCGGCCGCTATGACCCTCTTCTCGACGCCTTCGCCCGGGGAGCGCGGCTTTATGGAAAACTCCTCGTCATCCGATTTGCCCATGAAATGAACCTTGAACGCTATCATTGGGGAGGTCCCAGGGATGGCTATGGTCCTCAAAGCCCGGCCCTGTATCGAGAGATGTTCCGGTATGTGGTCAAGCGTTTCCGGGTGGCCAAGGCGACGAACGTTCTTTTCGCCTTCTGCCCCAATGCGGAATCATTGCCCCATCCTCAGCGGGACAACGCTCACTGGAACGAGGTTTCGGCCTATTATCCCGGCGACGATGTGGTCGATCTGATGGGGATGGATGGCTACAACTGGGGCACGACCCAAACCAAGGCGAACAATGGCTGGGATAGTGCTTTCCGCAGTTTTGCCGACATTTTTGGGCCTGTGCACAAGACACTAGACGCTCTCGCACCGGGCAAACCTCTTCTCGTTTTTGAAATGTCCAGCGCGGCTGCGGGGGGGGACAAAGCCGCCTGGTTGCGAGAGGCTCTGGAGACGGCGGCCTCTTGGAATGTTGCCGCACTGAACTGGTTCCAGGCGGACAAGGAAGTCGATTGGCGTCTTGGAACCGGCCTCGGTTTGGACCTGCCCGGGCTGCTGCAGGCTGCAACCACTCAGGGGGCAGGCAGCCTCGCGGTGACCCTGCGACATGGAGAGCGACCATGATTGCGGAAATCCACAATCCGACGCAATCCCCGCATCCGCCTCGCGTGCTTGTGGTTGACGACTCCAAGACCATGCGTCGTCTTATCTGTTTAGCACTTCAGGACGCTTTCGAATTGGAGGAAGCCGTCGACGGGGTGGACGCCCTGGAGCGGTATTCAGGGTTCAAGCCACAAATCATCCTGCTTGACATGGAAATGCCCCGCATGGGCGGCCTGGAGGTCATCAGGCAGTTGCGCGAGACCGTGGAGGACACGGACACCTTCATCATTGTCCTCTCCGGGCTCGGAGAGAACGACTTGAAAGCCAAGGCGCTCAATATGGGGGCAAACGACTACCTTACCAAGCCTTTTCATCCTGAGGAACTCAAAGCCCGGGTGAGCGTCGCCGGAAGGCAGGTCTTGCTCAACCATGAGCTGCGCCGGGCTTATGCCCGTATTTCTGCCGAGATCGCCCTGGTGGCATCGCTGCAGCACCAGCTTCTCCCCAACGCGGACATCGTGACAGAGGGGTTGGAGATACAGAGCCTGTATCGTCCTTCCGGACAAGCCAGCGGCGACTACTACGACTATTTTCGCATGGCCGATGGCCGCATCCGGCTGGTGCTCGCCGACATCGCGGGCAAGGGCGCCCGGGCTGCGTTTCTCATGGCCATTGTCCAGGCTTTTTTCCGCCTGGGCAGACGCGACAACCACTCCCTGGAAAAAACCGTGACGCTGATCAACGACCACCTGATGGAGATCAGCCCCTCGGGAAGCGACTTCGCCACGCTGTTTGCCGGAGAAATCGACCTCGAAAAAGGGTTTCTGACCTACCTCAATGCAGGACATTGCCCCGGGTTACTTATTAATCCCAACGGTACTGCCCAGTTGCTTGAGGCCCAAGTCTATCCGCTGGGGATGCTGGCAATCGAAAATGTCAAGGCTAATGTCATTCCGTTTGCAGTTGGGGCCAGGCTCTTCCTGTATACCGATGGCATGTTCGAGTGGGAGTTAGACCAATCCAACATGCTTTCATTGGGTGCATTTTTGGTTCAAGCCAAGCTCGCCGCAGCCGCAGGAGGGGATTTCCTGGATGCCCTGGCCGGCAAACTTACAGACCTTACCGGGGCCACGCCGAAATACCTGGATGACCAAACGGCCTTGTGGATACGGCGTTCTGGGCCGACGGCAGCGAAAAGGACTTAACAAGGCAGGCTTGTCGACTATGGAAATCAAGGATTCGTTAGAGAATGGCGTGACGGTCGTGGAACTGGTCGGCTCGAGACTGGACGCTGCGGCCGCGCCGGTGTTCAAAGGGAGAATCGTCGACCTGGAAAACCAGGGACGCCGGTTGTTTGCCTTGGATTTTTCCGGTCTCGATTTCATGGACAGTACCGGGCTTGGCGCTTTGGTCTCCTGCGTGAAAGCGCTGGGTGGCGAGGGCGAGTTCGTGCTCTTCGGCATGCGGGACAGCATGCGCAAGATTTTTCAAATCACCCGGCTGGACCGGGGGGTCTTTAAGATATTGGGCAGCAAAAACGATGCCCTAAGGGCGCTTGGCGGTAGTCAGCCATGACTTCAGGGCTCGAACGACGCATGACCATAACCATACGGGCAAATTTGGATGATGTTGCTCTGGCGGGGCTGTCTGTCCGGGCAGTAAGTGAGTTTGAGCTATTTAGTCAGGAGGATGCCATTCTGATTGAGTTAGCGGTTTGTGAAGCGCTCAATAACGCCATTATCCATGGTTTGCCGGATAGGCCCGACGAATTTGTCCAATTGGAAATCGCCCATGCCTCAGACCGTATCGTCTTTAGCATCAGCGATTGCGGACCTGGGATGCCAGAGGGGATTGAGAGGATTGGCTACGAACAAAGGATATCTCTAGCATCGAGAGGACGTGGCATTGCCATTATGCGCGACGTCATGGACAGCGTGACCTATGAACGTCGTGATGGGCGCAGTGTCCTGAAATTGGTTAAAAGGACTGCGGCTCTCGCCCAGGGCACAACATGAAAGGAGCGGAGTCCCGGCGTGAAGCCCGCCTGCCTATTGAGTCCATCGTACTCCCTTTTTTCGGTTCCAGGGAATTGGATTTCCAGCCGTTTGAATATCTGCTCCAAGATGTGAGTCAGGGTGGAGTTAAGATTAATATCCCTAACTGGGTACAAGGTCGTGAAAGCATCAACCGAGGGGAACGGATAAACCTGCACGTCCCATTTAAAGTCAAGGGGAAAGTGCTTTATTCTGGGCCAGTCGCGTGGCAAAAAGTAGATGAGGATGGGCAAGGCCAGCTCTTAGGCGTTCAGATGGACCAAGGGAAGCCGTTAAGCTACCCGATTTATTTCTCAGTGGAATCCCAACAGGTAGCTATTGACTTCGGGGCGTTTAAGACACAAGTCTCGCTTCTGTTAAAATTGACGAAAGACATCTACTTGCTCAAACGGGGCTGCGTTATATATCTCAATCATCTTTCTGCGGTATTCTCTCGTTTATCAGATCTTTCAAAAGAAGAGTATGGGGCTTTTCGCGACTTTGTATTTGACGACATCATCCACAGGACGCGAATCAATGCGGAGTACCTTGAGAAATTTCACAAACTCATTATGTTGTCCGTTGACTCGTTTAAAGATGCCTGTGCTTTGATAGATATTTCAGAACTTCGTCAAGCCGTTGAGCCTGAAGCATATATCGAGATTTTTAAAAATATATATCAGGACACGTTTGCCATGCAGTACCTTTATGCAATAAAAAATCTCGAAAATAAACTATATGTAAGTTACAATACATTGGTAATGATTTATTGTAGCTATCTTTAGAGTTAGAGTGTCGAGTCGAAAATAGTTCATTGTAACGACCAAAAAGCGCTTCTTCATAGCATGGCTGCAGAGAGGTTTTTACTTTAGATGTTTCTTTAATGGGTCTCGTTATGTGTCGTGAAATAAGGTGTATGCTGTCAGAGGAAGTCGGCTATTTAATTGTGCTGAGATTTGTTGTGTAACAGAAATCGGAGTCGTCGGGGTGCTTGCAGTTGGCACGCAATTTCTGACTATAGCATATCATAGCTATCAGCCTTCGTCGTGAAGAAAACAACTAACTAAAGTACTGGGCTTCTTTCTTAGACTTGGGACAGCTTTGGTTGAATTCTCAATATCCGGCAGTTAGGACAAAGCGGGAATCCAAGCGAAAACTGTCAAGCCGGTCTCTTCATCTCGCCAATTTACATAAAATATCCTGAACAAAATGAAGTTTAGAAAGGCTTGCCCCTGAATAGTTATTGCAGATGATTCTAAATTATGCTCGCACGTACTAAAAAAGCATAGGCGAGCTGGGATACGCTTTACTCGGTGAGGCTAAAGATGGCTTTGAAGCCGTTCAGTTAGCAAAAAGGCTAAACCAGAGCATGGTCATATTTGATGCATATATGCCGCAAATGAATGGGTATCAGTGGAAAAGGTGGTGCTTTATGGTTCACGTGCCAAGGGGACGCACAAGCCGGGTGGGATATCGACTTGGGACGTGGTTGGACACGGCGCTCGTAGTGTAGCTTAATCACATCTTCTCGGAGGATCTTCCGAACGGTATTCTTGGATAACCTCAGCTCTCGTGCAATCTGTTTAATTGATTTTCCATCTCGTCGCGCCGCTGGCCGGACTTTTTTGATCGTCTCCACTCTCAGCATCTCCTCGCGGTACCCCTTGTGCCTCTGGTGATCCGAGACATCTAAGGGGGCTGCCGAGTGGTCAATTTTCGGCGCTGATTTCACCCTCAATCCGCCCGGGCCGAAGCCCTGCTGGAGTTTTGGATACAATACCGGCTGGAGGTCGTTATTTTGCTGCGCGGGGCGGAGGGCACGGCGCTCGAGCGCGTCCGCCGGCTCCTCATTGCCGAATTGACGAGACTCGCCGCCGACTATCCCAAGCGCAGCGGACGTGGGGAAGGCCTGTCCCCGGCGACCCTCTTTGTCTTGAATCGCGTCTTTGTCGGCACCGTGGATATGATCGTCGCCATTTTGCAGGCGCATGAAGACGGGAAAGCCATACGCGAAGCGTTCACCGCGTTCTGGCATTTCCAGCTCAAGGGCTTGCAATCCTCGCTGTCGCGGGACGCATCCGTCATCTGATCCGCTGGCGGCCAATGCGGCGAAGGGGCTAACGGCGGCTGGGCTCCGGATGGGCGACCACGGCGACATCACGCGGGGTGCCCGGTCCGTGCGGACCGCAAGACTCTCGAATGACGAGGTCGCTGGCCAGGACGACTTGCCGCGTCGGCCGGCTTGATTCGGCAATGCGCTTGAGCAGCATCTCGCAGGCGGTCTGGCCGATGGCGTAGGCCGGCTGCGCGACAACGGTGACCGCCGGGCGCAGCATGGAAGTCCACAGCGTCTCGTCGATGGTCGCGAAGGCGATCCCTTCCGGCATGGGCACCCCCCTGTCCCGGATGGCCTTGCAGGCCCCGGTGGCCAAAAGCCCGTTGCTGGTGATGAGCGCCTGCGGCGGCCGCGACAAATCGAGCAGCCGTTGCGTCGCCTCGTAGCCCGCCGGCTCCTTGGCCGGAAGGCTGAGGACCAGTTCCTTGGGCGCGGAAACGCCGGCCTCCTTCAAAGCGGCGAGAAACCCCTCGCGCCGCTCCCGCCCGGTGCTGCTTATCGCGCCGAACAGGCCGGCGATGCGCGTATACCCGTGTTCCAGCATGTGCCGCGTCAGGGCCGTGGCGGCGGCCACGTTGTCGATGCCCACGCTGTCGAGGCTCGCCCCGGTCACGCGGCGGTCGATGATGACGAGCGGCATGGCCGAGGCGATTTGCGGCGGGAACTGCCGCGACAGGCGGCCGGTCGGGGCCAGGATGACGCCGGCGGCGTTGCCGTTTCGCATGAGTTCCAGATAGGTGCGCTCCTTGTCCGGATCCTCGTCCGTGTTGCACAAAAGGACGCTGTAGTCGTTGGCCTGGGCCACGTCTTCCACGGCCCGGGTGACCATGGCGAAGAAGGGGTTCTGGATGTCGGCCACGATAAGCCCGATGCTGTTCGAGCGCTTGGAACGCAGGCTGCGCGCCGCGAGGTTGGGCGTATAGCCGATCAGAATTGAAGCTCCGGCACTTCAACCCCAGTACCCTTCTCGATCCACTCTGCTACGAGACGTCGATGGCAGAATTCGCCAGCCTTTTCAAAGCACAACAATGTTGCGTCGTCGCCGAAAATTCTAATAATTTCATCTAGAACTGGGATTTTCAAGAGGTGGTGGGCATTTGGCCTTCCTCCCTCTCCTGGAAACCTGCCTCTACCCGGACTTTCGGACATTACCGATGCATCCTCTGAAAAAATCGGAAGCAGGTGAACGAACACTGTCCCGATTTCTCGTCGTCGGCACCGAAGCCTGATCCCTGGACGAGGATTACCGCAAGAACTAGCCGGGCAAGCGAACCGAGCCGATCGGACAAAAGGTACTTGTTTTCAGTGAGTCATGCGCGAGCCCCTGTCGCGGCTTTGTCCGCTGACGATACGTTCCAGCCGCGTGACCACCCTCGCTGTCATGGCTATCTGATCAGGAGGAAACGCGACGGCGTAGCGGACGGGCGGCATCACCAGAAAGGCCAGCCCGCCCCCGTACGGGGTGAGCATGATTGTCGCTTGGCTACCGGAGAGCGTGATGATCAGTGCGGCCAGATCGAGATGCCGCAGTTCGGTCATGAGGGACGCGTCCGCGTGCAGGTGATCAATCAGGTCGTGCGCCATGGTGCTGTTGCCTTTGTGGCGGAACTTGCCACCGCAAAAGCGGAGCGTGCCGTGCCCTGAGGAGGAAATCTCCCGTCGCAGGCATAGATTGATGGACATGCTTCCTCCAAGAAGCTGCCGTTGCCAGGTCTGGGTTGCGGTTAATCCCTGCAGCTCCTTCGGTAGACCAGTAAAATGTACGTCGCCATTGTCGGCCAGTTTGACATCGCCCCACAGTCCGGCAAAGAGGCGTGACGTCCCAAGGATGGCCTCGTTAGCGGCATTATGACGGTTCCTGATTGATTTGAACATCGTTGCCCCTTGATTGCCGATTAATAGTTTCGGTCTCCAGAGCGGATGGTGTAAGCCTCGGCCACAGGAATGACAAATACACGGCCATCACCATGGTTCCCTTCTCCGGTGCGCGCCACCTTCATGATCGTTGCCACAGCGGCATCCTTCTGTTCTGCGTCGACAATCGTCTGGACTATTTCCTTGGGCATATCCTTGTACATAATGTCCCCGACTTTGAGGCCGCTTTGCTTGCCACGCCCGACAACCGAGAATTTGGTCATGCCGTACACGCCGATTGCAGCGAGGGCCTCGGCCACTTCAAGTATTTTTTCCGGACGAATGATTGACTGAATAAGATACATGATGCCTCCCAGGAGTTGTGACTACTTGTCGGTTGAGACAGCTGCAACCGGGTTGATGTCCGAACCGCAGTTTGGGATGCAGCCGGGATTGATAACAAAAGTTGCCGGAATGCCGTTTGGGTAGAGCTCTTTTTCCACGAGGCCCCATTCCTCTTGCGCATCCTGCATGGGCATGGGACGGAACATGGGCTCCTTGGCGATAAAGCGCAGCCAGAAGATTACATAGACGAACGTTCCGGCGACCATAATGCCGACAAGGCGGAAAATAGTGCTTTCCATCTCGGGGACGGGCGCAATGTTCACGATGGCGTACCCCATACCGAGGGCGCCGATAATCTGCGGAATCGGATAAAACGGGGCCTTGTACGGACGCTTGAAATGCGGATAGCGGCGGCGAAGGATGATGACGTCGAGGTGGGCGATGATGTAGGCAAACAGCCATGAGCAGCAAGCGGCCAGGATGTAGACAATAAGATTGGGCGCTTTATATATGCCTCCGAAGAAAAACAGGCTTATGCAGCCGGCCATGAACAAAATACCTATCCATGGTGTATGGAAGCGGGGGTGAATGGATCGAAAGACTGCAGGCAGCTCGCGGCTGACGGCCATCCCGTACAGCATGCGTGGGACGACGCCGATAACGGTGTTGATGGTGCTGGCGCTGGCGAAGACAGAGACGATGGCGATCCAAATCATGCCGGGCTTGCCGAGCATGGCCAGAGCCATGTCCACGTGGGGATGATTGGAGTTGGCCAACTGCTCCGCCGGGACATACTTAAGCGAAGCATATCCGTACACAAGATTGACACAAAAGATCGCCAAGAGTCCGTAAAACATGGCACGGGGAATGTTTTTCTCGGCCTGCCTGGCTTCCTGGGCCATCGGCGTGACGAACTCGATGCCTATGTACAGCCAGATGGCCAACGCCGTCAGGCCGAGTACGCCTATTCCCATCGGATTGAACGGCATGTTCGGCAGGTCCGGTGCAGGCCGGGCGCCAATTCCAGTCAGGCCGATAATGCCGAGCAGGGCCATGGAGATCATCATGGTCAGCGTGAAGGCTATCTGAAGCTTGGCGAAGACATCCACGCCTATGACATTAGTAATGGTCAGCAGAGCCAGAAGCAGCCCTCCACAGACGATGGAAGGGATACCGGGGACAAAGGTTTCTTTGATGACCGTCCCTGCCACCGCCAGTTCCGCCGGCGCGGCAAAGAGGTTGGGGATGATATAGGCTAGTATCACTGCGGCCATTGCGGGCAGCGAGCCCATGGAGACCTTGGTGTAGGACCTGATGCCTCCGGCGTGGGGCATCATGCAGGAGAGTTCCGCGTAACTTTGCGCGGAAAACAACTGCAGGACCCAGGCCGCTGCCATGGCAATGATGAATCCGCCTCCAGCCAACCCCATTCCCTGGCCAAGAGAGACCAGAGTGCTGGAAGCAACAACCAATCCCACTGCAACGGAAAAGCAGGAAAAGAAACCGAGGGTTTTTCGTAGCTCTGCCTTCATAGCGTACTCCCGGTTAGTACATGTTATCTTAGTACATGTTATCCTTGAAGCCTGTCGTATTTTCTCTCCCTGGGAATCATGCGTGGACCGGTCATCTTGGCCGGGTCCAGAATGTCTTTGAGAAGGGACGAGGTCATGATCCCTTTCTCGAGTATCAAGTCGTATGCCGCTCTCCCTGAGCATTGAGCTTCCTTGGCAATGCAGGCCGCCTCGTCATAGCCGAGGTAGGGGACCAGGATGGTCACGATACCGGCCGAGCCGTGGACCAACTCCAGACATCGTTCCCGGTTGGCGGTGATTCCCAGCAGGCACCGTTCCCGCAAAATGACCGAAGCTCTGGTGAGCATGTCCATGGACTGGAATATGTTGAAGGCGATGATTGGCTCGAACACGTTGAGCTCAAGCTGTCCGGCCTCGGCAGCCATGGTCACCGTCAGATCGTTCCCGATGACCCGAAAACAGACTTGGTTGACCACCTCCGGGATAACGGGATTGACCTTTCCGGGCATGATGGAAGACCCCGGCTGCATGGGGGGGAGGTTGATTTCGTTGAGCCCGGCAAAAGGACCGGAGGAGAGCAGGCGAAGGTCGTTGCAGATCTTGGACAACTTGACGGCGATGCGCTTGAGGACGCCTGAAAGCTGCACGAAAACGCCCGTATCACTGCTCGCCTCAACCAGGTCTGCCGATTTGACGAGGGGCAGGCCCGTAATGTGGGCCAGTTGTTCGCAGACCATGGGGGCGTAACCAGGCTTGGTATTGATGCCTGTCCCGATGGCCGTGCCGCCCATATTGATCTCCAGCAAAAGATCAAGGACTTCCTCGAGACGTTGGATGTCTTCACCGATGGTGACCCCGTATGCGGAGAATTCCTGCCCCAGGGTCATCGGGACGGCGTCCTGGAGCTGGGTCCTTCCCATCTTGATCACGTCGGAGAACTCGGCTCCCTTGGCATCGAACCCCTGCCGCAGGCGGTATAATGCCCGGATGAGATCCTGCCCGGTCCAGATCGAACTCAGGCGAAGGCACGTGGGGTATACGTCGTTGGTGGATTGGGACAGGTTGACGTGGTTGTTGGGGTGGCAGAATGTATACTCCCCCTTGGAATGGCCAAGAATTTCCAGCGCCCGGTTGGCGAGGACTTCATTCATGTTCATGTTCACCGAAGTCCCTGCGCCCCCCTGGATGACGTCCACCGAGAACTGATCATCCAGAAGGCCGGCCCGGACTTCGTGACACGCTTTCACGATGGCCTCGCCCATGGCCGGATCGAGCAACCCGAGTTCCATGTTGACCAGGGCAGCAGCTTTTTTGATGCATGCCAGCCCCTGAATCTGTCGGGGATAATGGGATATGGGGATGCCTGTGACCTGAAAATTTTCCATGGCCCTAAGCGTCTGTATCCCATAATAGGCCGAAGCAGGGACCTGGCGCTGACCGAGGCTGTCTTGTTCGACTCTGTATTTCACGACGATTCCTTGAGCACTCAGATCTTGGCTTTGAAGCGGTCGTACCTGAACGCTTCGACATCGAGCACGGGGTCTTCTCCAGCCGCCATCTGGGCCAGGAGTGTCCCCACGGCAGGCGCTATACCGAAACCATGTCCGGAAAAGCCGCACGCAAGAATCAACCCTGGGACCTCCTCCACAGTGCTCAGGACTGGAATGTGATCGGCGCAGACGTCGATCCATCCGGCCCAGGTGCGGACTATCTTCGCGTCCGCCAGGCAGGGGAAATAATCCATGATGCCCCTGCAGCAGCATGAGGCCGTCAAGCTGTTGGTCACAGGCGTTCCATTGTCCTTGTTCACGCTTTCCAGTCCGGATATTCCGCCGAACACGAACGATCCATGCGTGCTCTGGTGCCCGTAAAAGTCTGCCGCGGCAGTGCCGAGCATCTGATAAAACATGGGCGGCTGCGCTTCCGTCACCAGCACTTCCAGCAGCGCCCTGGTCATCGGTACATCGATGCCGACGGCGGAGGCGATGGGGCGGCTTTCGAACCCGGCTGCAAGAATGATGGTTTCAGCTTCGTATGTAGCTGTCTTTGTGATGACTTTTCTGGCTCGACCGCGGACCTTCCGTATGGCAGTCACTTCTTCACCGGTGATGAAGCGCGCGCCGAGGCGACGAGCCTGTCGATAATACGCCAGTGTCGCCAGCAGAGGGTTGGCGTGGCCGTCGGTGGGACACCAACTGGCGCCCAAAACCTGGTCGGAGAGATACGGGCAGATTTCGCGGGCCTCCGCGCCATCGATCATGCGAACGTCCAGCCCCGTTGAACGCGCCTTCTCCGTCAGCCCGACAAGGGTTGTCATATGGGCGTCGGTCTTCCCCAGGCGCAGATTGCCGGCCTGGTAGTATTCGACATCCATTTCCAGTTCGTCCGACAGGGTCGGCCACAGGTTTTGCACCGCGTATATGGCCAGGGGCAACTCGCGCTTGTCGCGGCCTGACTGACGGACACCGCCTCCGTTACGGGTTGAACCTCCATTGCCGATATGCGGGCTTTTTTCCAGCACGGTAACCGACAGCCCCTTTCGGGTCAGATAATAAGCAGTGGCGTTGCCTGTGATCCCGCTGCCTATGATGAGCACGTCCGTGTTGTTGCTCATTTGCGATTTCCCGATACGTCATTGGCCATAATGCGCATCTCCACCGGACGCATGGGTGCGCGTGAAACCGTTGGTTCGAGCTCCAAAGGTGAAATGCCCAACTCTCTGGCCACAATGCGTTTGATTAACGTCCCGCAGGTCTGGCCCTGGCACAGGCCCATGCCCGTGCGGAGGTAGCGGCGAATCTCTGTCAGGGTAAACATGCCGTCATGGACGGCCCGGCGAATTTCGCCTTTGGTCACTTCCTCACAGCGGCAGATGAGCAAGTCATCATCCGGCTGAGGGATGAACGGGCCGATATCTGTCGATCTGTCGTTGAAATCATGCATAGTGTTCCTCCCGGCCAGATTAAGGCCTTGCACTGAGGAGAGGGGCAATTGTTGCGGACAATACGATGCACACCGGTTTAACTTGCCGCACGAAAGAAACGCGCCGTCATGGCCATGTCCGCCGGTACGCGCATGGTCACCAAGGATGTCTGGTCAAAAGCCTTGACGGTTTTGACGTCCACGACTTCCGCATCACAGACCGGGCTGCCGCTGCGGTCCAATCCTTTGCCAAGGGTCCCGGGAGAGGGGAGGGGCAGGAATTCATAGGGCAAGGTCACCGTAGCAAAGCCGTCATTTTGCGATTCGTCGATCAGGAAGATGGCTTGTCCGGAGCAGGAAGCCACGCACATCCCACAGCCTGTGCACAGCTGTTCCGTATCAATTACCGGCAAGACGGTGATCTTCTCGCCAATTTTAATGCAGTGTTGTTTGCAGGCGTCCTGGCACGGGTTGCAGGGGATGTTTTGCGTGCATTCGATGACAGGGTGAATGCCTTCGCGGCGGGAAGCGGCAATGCCAGGGAAGCGCTCGAGTTCGTCATTGGCGAGGTAGCCCTTGGTCAGCAAGGCGCGGGAGAGGGGGATGCCCTCATCGGTTGCGGCGATCTCCTTGCCTCGGTTTTTCGGGGCAAACATGCCTTCACGCAGACAGCCAAGCGCTTCTTCGAAATCCGCGACGTTTTGCTCAAGGTCGCCGGCGCCAATGAAGCCGAGGTATTCGGCGGCGGCCACACCGGCGATACGTCCTTCGATCATGGCCGAACTCGCTTCTTCAATGCCGGAGACGTCGCCCGCGGCAAAGATGCCGGGAACGCTGGTCGAACCGGTGGCGTCGATATCAGGCACGTATCCGAGCGGGGAGTCTTTCATCCGACAGCCCGCCATTTTCAGTAGCTGCGACATGGGAGACAGGCCCACGGCCAGGCAGATTGTGTCGACGTCGTAATACGTTTCCTCCCCAGGGAGGGGAGCCCAGTCCGACCCGATCCGAGTGATGGTGACCCCGGTCACTCCGTTTGTGCCGTGGGCCTTTTGTATGGTGTGCGAGAGTAAAAAAGGGACGCCGCAGCGGGCGAGCTTGGCTGCGTGCACACCGTAGCCGCCGATGCGGGGAGCCGCGTCCACCACGGCCACCACTTCGCATCCCGCCTGCAACAACTGGAAACCGACCACCAGTCCGACGTTGCCCGAACCGAGCATCAGTACCCTGTTTCCCGGCCTGATGTGATGCAGGTTCATCATGGTTTGGGCTGCGCCAGCGCCGATGACACCGGGTAATGTCCAGCCCTCGAAGGGCACCATGTTTTCCGATGCGCCCGTTGCCACGATGATGGCGTCGGCCTTGTAATGCTCCAGGCGATCATCGATTCGAACCGTAACCTCATGGTCCAGGTACAGCCCCGTCACCGCGGCTCCGAGCACGACCCGGACACCGGCCTCGTTGGCTTCACGCAGCAGGTCCGCACCGATTTTGAAGCCGCGAATCTTGGCCTTGTGTGCCTTTGAGCCAAAAAATTTGTGGATTTGCTTGAAGAGCTGGCCGCCTGGCTTGGCGTTTTCGTCGAAGACAACGACGTCGAGTCCCCGCCTCGCGGCCTCGATGGCTGCTGACAGACCAGCTGGCCCCGCTCCGACAATGATCAGGTCATGTCTGGTCATTCCTTGTTCTCCTCGCCCATGGGAACGACGCCGTTTTGGGTCTGCACATGCATGCCCGCCACCAGCGGGGTGACGCAGGTGCGTATGTTCGGTTTTCCGTCCACGATCATGACGCAGTCCGTGCATCGGCCGATGGCGCAGAACACGCCGCGCGGCTCACGGTGCTTTGTCGTGTATCGGTGAACCCGCAGTCCCGACGCGTAAAGGGCCGCGGCAATGGGTTCGCCTTCTATGCCGGTCACCTCCTGGCCATCGCAGATAAAAGTGACCTGCTTGCCTTTCGGGGTTTCCCCGAGAATGGGATGCTGTTCGATGCGCACGATAGTTTTCCTGCCATGCCAGGTTTATGCGAGCTGCGGTTTGTCCCAGAGGTTGAGTCGGGTGCCTATGCCCTGTTCCAGAGCGTTGCGGTATACGGTGGTCCCCCAGGCCACATCCTCGATGGGCATGCCTCCGACAGAATAGATAACGGTTTCGTCATCGCGCCTGCGTGCCGGCAGCTTTCCTGTTATGACGTCGCCCAAATCCTCGAGTTGCTTCTTGTCCATCCGACCTTCCGCGATAAGATCCATGCAATGCACGGCCGGGATGGGAATGGTGTGGTAGGCGGGATACGGCATCTCTTCAGCCCAGGCTTCATAGAGCCCAACGTAATCTGCGACGTTGCGGGCGCGGTTGAGGATGAAGTCATCGTCGAAACGTCCTGCGGCGGGGCAACAGATGACCGCACCGGGTTTGATCCATTCCTCCTTGATGTACGGGTATTCGTTGACGTTGCCTGTCGGAGAGGAGGTGGCTACGCAGATGATGTCGGCATCGCGCACCGCGTCTTCAATGGCGTCGACGGGTTCAATGGCTTTTACGGACGGATATTTGTTCTTGATGTAATCGATGAAACTGGAGATGGATTTTTTGCCCCTTCCTTTGACCTTGACGCGCGCAATGCCGGGACGCACGGTCATGAAGGCGTCAAAGGCGGTCTTGCTCATGACGCCGGGTCCGACAATGCCCACAACGCGGCTTTCCTCGCGGGCAAAATAGCGAACGCCGACCCCGGGGATCGCGCCGGTGCGATAGGCGCTGAGGATGTTGGCCGACATGTAGGCCAGCGGCGCACCCGTGTCCTTGTCGTTGAGCGTCAGCATCAAAATGGAGCGCGGCAGATCTTTTTGCTTGTTGGCAGTGTTTGATCCGTACCATTTCATGCCAACCATATCGAACCGGCCGCCGAGATAGGCCGGCATGGCCATGAAGCGACGGTCTGGTCCGTTCAGCGGCATGTTCGGAAAGGGGGACTCGTCAGGGAACAGCATCATCACGCCATGGGAATTGTTGTTCGCTCCGCCCATGCGGAAATCGCCGACTTTGAGCAGTCGAAACATTTCCTCCATGGCGTCCACGCAGCCAGCCATGTCGGTAACGCCTGCTTTGATCATGTCGTCTTCGTTGAGGTACAGAAACTCAATCTTTGGGTATGTCATTGGTTTTGCTCCTTGTGATTTGAGGGTACAGGGTCAGCCGAGTTCACAGCCGATATGGGCCTCGAGTTCGATTTCGACGAACTGGGTCCGACGATTGAGCTTGGGCGTTTCAACCATGGTGAACAGCGGCCTGACGGTCTTGAAGTGTTCGCTGTATGCTGCGGCCACGTCTTTGGCGTAGGCCATGTCCGTAAGGTAGGCTTTGACCTTGATGACGTCCGAAGCTGAGGCTTGTACCTGTTGCAGCAGGGCGATGCATTTCGAGAAAATATACGCGGCCTGATCATGCGGGTTGTCGCCGGCCACGGTGCCATCCGGCTGCACGGCGGTGGTGCCGCCGATGTAGATGTGGTCGCCGACTTTCACCATCCGGGAGTATCCGGTGATGTCCTCCAGAGGAGCTCCTGAAGAGTAGTTCATGCGCTGCATGAGGCTGCCTCCTGGCATTTTTTGATGAACCGTTACCCAACCGATCGCCGGAAAGGATATTTCGAATATTGTAAAAATCGGCACTCCTTGTGTGCCGAGAACGGTCAGAGCTTCTCGTTGTAAACGCTTTTTTATATTTTATTTAATAATTTAAGCATTTTATTCGGCCATTTCCGTTGGTTCCCGGGTTGTGTTGAATTGACAAAATTGGTTACATTTTGCAGGCGCTGCCGCGCAAATTTGGAAGTATTTTTTCAAATATGTAAGGATTCCGTTGGGCCTTCCAACTTTTCCGTGGTGAGGGGACAGGTTATGACCAACCCGGAGACCCCATGAAGAACATGGTCAGTATGCTCGGATTCTGGACTGATCGACTCGTGGTTTTGGTGGCGACGGCAGGTTGGACACGGTCGAAGGCCGAGTGGATGCCCTTGTTGAGTGGGCTGCCGGCAAGCTGGCACAGGGCATGCGGTACGGGAACAAAGCGTACTTCACGACCGTCATCTCCCTCTTCTGGGGCGGCCTGGGTTGCTAGCCCGAACATGCCTGAGCCTGGTGTTATCCACGGGAAACCCGGAAGGACCCAAATTCCTAGAAGCGCAGGAGTGGACGGCAGCTTGAGAAGAGCTTTTCCTTGTCCTCTCAACTTGTTGATTTTTTAAAAGAAAGGACTTGGAGTGTGAAGAAGTCGTTTGGGCGCTGTCGTTGCTAAATCCGGTACAGTCCAAGGAGGCGTGTTATGGTGTCCTTGAAACAATATATACCGGAGCAGCCTTTTTTTGAATTGTCCACGGAGAACTACAATTCCCGGTTCGGCGCGTACGCAGTGGGCTTGGCGCAGTATTACAGCTTCGTCGTTTCCCGTGGGGACGAACGAGCCATTGTCGCTGTGCCGGACGGAACCGTTGACATTCTCTTTCAGTGTTCTGGCGGCAAGCCTGAGGCCCAAATTTGCGGTTCGGTAAAAAAGGGAACCCTGGTCGAATTCGAACGCGGGGGGGTGTACTTCGGGGCGAGGTTTTTCCCGGGCACGGCCGAAGCGTTGCTGCAATGCCCGCTCAACCAGTTCACGGAACGGCAGATCCTTCTTCGCGATGTACAGGGAAGCGCTGGAGAGTTGGTGGAGCGCATCAGTACGGCCGTCTCGTTCGGAGAGCGTATCGACCTGTTCGAAAGGTTCTATGCCGGTTGTGCGCAGTATGGTGCCGGCATTTCGTCACTGGTGTCTTATCTTGTTGAAAAGATAGATAGTTCCAACGGAAATATCCGGGTTGGCGACTTGGCAGCGGCAACCGGATATTCGGTTCGCCACATAAGCGGGATTTTTACACGGACCGTGGGCATCTCTCCGAAGCTTTATTCCCGCATCGTCCGTTTTCAACGCTGCTTCGGACTGTTGCGTCAACAGCAATCCCCTTCATTCGCAACCCTGGCCCAGGATAGTGGCTATTACGACCAAGCGCATCTCATCAACGAGTTTCGTGAATTCTCCCTGTGCACCCCGAACCAGGCTTTGGGAGCCTGTGCTTAAAAGGAAAGTGAGAAGTGTGTTTAAGGACTTGCTCATAAATTATTTGAGTTTTTAACTTTCGGAATGCAATGATTGCTGCCGCCAAGTGGATCAATGCTAAAGGCGTTGTCCCGAGCTGTTCATACCGAATCGCCAGCTTGCGGAACCGGTTGAGAACGTGTTGGCATTGTGCTCTATGTTCGCCACCTTGATAGTTGTGTTGGCGGCCACGCCACATGATCGTTGGCAGGCGCACCACAGACGCTGTGGCTGTCCGTTGGCGGTATGTTGGCTGATGCGTCACAGGCCTAATGGTTACTGTTGGCTGGAGTCAACAAAGGCTCTGTGGCTCCCCGAATTTTTTCTAAAAATACTTGAAATTTCAATATGTTATTTTCTACTGGAGGCATGGCATTCAAGAGGTCGTGGGTTCGATTCCCTCCAACTCCACCACGAAGCATGCCAAGGGGTTACCGAGAAATCGGTGACCCCTTTTTCTTTTGGAAAAAGCACCAGCGCCAACACTACCCGTTGGCTGAGGTGTTGGACCCCGTCCCAGCATCCCCATCTCAATTTTCCCTTCGATTTGTACGAGAAAGTATCCCAATGCTTCTGGAAAGTTCCCCAAGTGTCTAGTTTGGTGAGGTTTTCTGTTTCCGTGTAGATTTTTTAGGAATTTTTGCTGGTGGTGCGCCGCTGGGTCCGGGATGGATTTTTGTGGGCTACTATTCAAACAATCAGATGATGTGCTTGAGGTCGTTGCGTAATCTGAGGTGGTCTGACTTGGTTGGACAAGTTGGCGATGCATTTAAGCTCTATAGCCCGGTTGGTGCTCATGCCGCCTTGGGGGTTGCATGGCCATCTCGGTACGCCAACGCCGACTTTTTTAAAAAGTCGGCGTTGGCTTCTGTTCGTAGAGGTGTTTCATGGTTTCTTGGATTTTGTTCAATCGGCACCTGAGCTACGCGGATGATATCCAGGAGTCCTCGTCAGATGAATCGCCTCATGATTGCATCGACTACCGCGTCCCAGTTGTCAGCATTCACCCCAAGCTCTATCAGCATTTGTTTAGCGTATCCCCGTCTTTCATTGTTGCCCAGATCTTCCAGGCGGGCCATGCGGTGCGTTCGGCGTCCGATGCTGAACAGCATCTGTTCTTCAGGCGGGAGATCGAGAAAGGTCTTAATTGTCCCAGTCATTGCCTCAAGGTCGTCGGGGAGCTTGCCATTAACCTCCTGAAACAGGTTCAGGACGTGGTCGCTTCTCACCGCCGAGTGGATTCCGTTTAATGACTCAAGCATAAGCAATAATTCACGAGCGGTTTCCACCTCACCCATCTTGTCAAACACACCCGCCTGATATTGCGCCGTAATGGGGGCGCTTTCGGCTAGGCCCAGGGTGCGCAAGCGGATGAAATCGGGATTAATCTGATTCAACGCGTCCGCTGTTTCATGGGCGTTTTCCCATGACAATGCACGCCCGCCAAGGCCCGGCATCCAATATTCTGAAAGCTCCATCCCAGCTCGCTTGACTTTTTGCCCCGCAGCAATCTGGGTAGCCTTATCCACACCCTTTTTGACTGCCTTCAGCACGTTATCTGAACCAGATTCCATGCCGATATGGACTCGATTGAGGCCTGCCTGGGCAATGCGGAGCATGTCCTCGTCACTGACCTTGACCACGGATTTTGACCGGGCATAGGTCGTGACGCGGTCCACGCCCGGGAAGCAGGCCCGGATATGCTCCAAAACCCGCACCAAATCATCAGGCTTGAGAATGAAGCTGTTGCCATCCTGCATGAAGATGGACTGCATGCCGTTGATCACGAAGTTGTAAGCGGCATGGAAAGCCTGGCTGTCGTAACTCGGTTCTTTTTCAAATGCATGGAACCGGTCGAATTGGATGTGCCCGTCCTCGTTGGTGAATCTCAATAACTTCTGCACGTAATCGTAGACAGTATCAATATCGCGCAGGATGTGGTCCACTGGACGCATCGAGAATTTTTTTCCCTTGTAGAAGCCACAGAATGAGCACTGATTCCACGGACAATTCCGTGAGACCCGAATAAGAAGGCTTTCCGCCTCACTGGGAGGGCGGATAGGCCCCTGCTCAAATCCTGCGTATCTTTCTGTTTCTGAAGTTTGTGGACTCAACTGTTCACCACCCTTGTCTGCGCAAAAAGGCGATGTCCATCCGCAGATCCATGAAAGCCGAATCCGCTTTGCTTTGCCCCCACCCAGGGGGCGTCGCCCATTCCTCCGACACCTTGATTAATACCGACCATTCCCGCTTCTACCTGATCCGCGACACGATTTGCCTCCGCCTTTCCGAAGACAACGGCTCCCAAACCGTAATCGGTTGCATTGGCACGTTCAATGGCATCCTCGACATTTTTAAACCTACTCATGGCCACCACGGGACCGAATGTTTCCTCCCGCTCCAGGAGCATCTCGGGAGACATGTCCGCGATAACCGTGGGGTGGATATATCTTTTAGGTTGGTCTGATCCTCCCAAAAGCATCCTTGCGCCTTTATCTTCGGCGTCTTGGATGTGTTTCAGCACCTTGGCATGCTGCCGTGCGTTCACAAGGGGGCCAATGTTGACTCCCGGTTCGTTCCATGGCCCCACCCTGTATGTCCGGGCTATCTCGACGACACGGGATTCAAATACATCTGCAATGCCTGCATCCACATAGATGCGTTCCGTTGAGGTGCACATCTGTCCCGCGTTTTCAAAACTACTGGCAACAGCGAATCGGGCTGCTGAATTGATGTCGGCATCGTTCAGTACAATCATAGGGTCGTTACCGCCTAACTCCATTATAAGACGTTTCAACCCGCTGGCAGACCTGGCCATGATGTCCTTGCCCGCAGCCATTGAACCCGTGAAGGCGACCAGATTTACGTCGCTTTCGACAAGCGCCTTGCCCTGCTTCGCATCACCAAAGACAACTTCTAACACTCCCTCGGGCAAATTTCTGTTGAGAATATCGACATAGTCCTTTGCCACAAGCGGTGTTTCCTCGGAGGGCTTGAACACCACGGTATTGCCAGCCACCAGTGCAGGGACGATGAGGTTATTGGCCATTGCCAGCGGATAGTTCCACGGAGAGATGACCGCAGCCACGCCAAGAGGCTTATATTCCACACGGGTTTCAGCGCTTAGGCGTCGTGGCCCGAGGGCCTCATTTGTCGCCTGGGCAATGTACACGCCACTATACGCCGTACCGGAAACTTCCCCATTGGCTCGGCGGATGTCCTTGCCCATCTCTCGGCTGATCAACTCAGCCAGCGTAGTCATATGAGGCTCCATTCCGGCAAAAGCTTGCATAACCATTTCCATTCTCCTGGTTATGCCGATGTTTTTCCAACTGGTGGCGGCGGAATGTGCTCTGGCAACAATTTCGCCAATGGATTCCAACGGAGTAATCGCGACGCTGCCGACAAGCTCGTCGTTGCTGGGGTCGAATGAGTGAAGTTGTTCGTTTATTTGGTTTTCTCCGAGAAACGACAGGCCATGACGGTTCTGGTCCATCTCTTCCTTCAGGTTGGGGACGAATCCAAAATCTTTTTCCACTTCGGCGAGCGGTTGCTCTCGTTGTTTTTCTTGGTCCATTTCTGACTCCTTAGCGAAGCGGGTAATGCTTTACCTGTGGGCAGAAATAGGCGTTGCTTATTTTCCGTCAAGTACTAACTTTTTTGTTTTGTACTAACTTTTTTGTTCAATACTTCCTTTTAGGTAACTATTGAAGGGGTACACATGAGGATACACACATCCTGCACACTCAAGCGCGCTGGCTCACCCCCTCCGGTTTGGACATGTATGGCGCGCTCCGACGGCAAGAGATTTTTGACGGCTTCCGGTTGAATGCAACCATGTATCCGGCATGTCGGGCACCGCCGCCACAATTGCCGTGGCAAAAAGAGGACCTATGCCGGGAACCTTCAACATGGATGGACCGCGCATCGGTGACGGCGATACTGAGCTTTGGCGCGGGGAAAAGATCAGGAACAGCCCGCGCGATCTCTACAGGCCCGAGGGGGGTACGCGGCAGAAAGGGCTTTTCCGCTTTTTATCCTGATTCATACGCATGGCCTTTCGTCAATCGATCGGCCAGGCGGGGGGGGTAATTTTGCTCAAATGAGAGAAAAAACGCCAACAGGCTTGACTCGGGCCAGCGAGGCGTTATTTGCTCTTTTGAGCAAAACAAAGGAGTCCTGTATGCCACGCCCTCGTCTGCGCCGGTGGGTGGCCGGTATCCCCAAGGCAACCTATTTTAAGCCACAAGGCATTCCCCTGTGCGAACTCGTGGAAATCCGGCTTTCCATAGAGGGCCTGGAGGCGTTGCGTCTGGCTGACCTGGAAGGGCTGACCACCGAGGCAGCCGCCGTGGGCATGGGGGTTTCCCGGCATACGTTTGGCCGGGTGCTGGCTGAGGCCAGGACGAGTGTCGCCCGGGCCTTGGTTGGAGGCGCGGCGCTGCGCATCGAGGGTGGCCATTATGAAGTAGCGCAACCTCAGGATGCGGCAAGTCTTCAGGAGGCCCAGCCTGTCGGTGGAGGGTATGTCGTGGCTGTGCCAAGCCAAGGGCCGACGCTGGATTCCTTGGTCGCTCCCCGCTTCGACCGGGCCACTGGATTCACGTTGGTGAATTTGGCGGACATGTCCTTTCAGTACCTGGAAAATACCCGGCAGACCGGTCGCGGAAGGGGTGCCGTGATGCACCTTCTGCACAACCTGCGCGACGCCGGGGCCAATGCGCTGCTGGCCAGTCCTCCCCATCCTGGATTTCTCAACGCAGTATCCCGGGCCGGCCTGGATTTCATTGAGCACGTGCCCTTGTCCATGGAGGAAACGGCCGGAGAAGCGGTGGGACGACTGGCTGCCGATGCAACCAACAACGAATCGGGGCCTTATGATGGGCAATAGGCACCCTGCGCCTTCGTGGCGGGAAAAACAGACGCGAGCAAAGGGAATCCCCTTTTAACTGGAGGATATTTTTATGCGGCAAGGTTGCGCGACGCAAGGTGGAAGAGGTGGCCAGGGCCGATGCGGTCAGGGTCAAGGCAAAGGACAGGGACAAGGCGGCCAGGGTGGCGGCCGGGGCGGCGGTGGCCGATGCGGCCAAGGCCAGGGACGCGGCCTGGGTCAGGCTGGCCGATCGGGTAATGCGCCTGGCGTTTCGAGCGGGTCGCAGCCAGGAACGGACGTATGCGTCTGCCCGCAATGCGGCCAGACAGCGCCGCATACGCCGGGAGTCGCCTGCGCCACCATGCGTTGCCCCGCCTGCGGGGCGGCCATGGCGAGGCCATAACCCTCTAACCGAAAGGAGATGCATCATGCCACGCGGTGATGGAACAGGACCTAACGGAATGGGGTCCGGGACGGGACGCTCTATGGGCTATTGCTCGGGGGCGAATACTCCCGGGTTTGCCAGTGCTCCGGGGTGGGGCGGACAACGGCTCGGCTTCGGCCAGGGCGGCTTTGGCCGGGGATGTCGCGGCGGCTTCTACCGGGGTGGCTTTCGCGGTGCTTGGCGTTCGAATTTCATGGGCGCCGCACCGGTCGGGCCCGTCTCCGGCGCGGCCACGCCGGAGATGGAACGGCAATTTCTGCGGCAGCAGGCCACGGCCATGGAAAGCTCCCTGGCGGCCATCAAGGCACGCCTGGCCAAGATGGGCGATGAAACCACGCAGGGCTGACGGCGTACGGCCATGACGCGAGACTCCCGCCACCCGTTCCGGGTGACGGGAGTTCCGTCGAGAGGGAAAACACATGGTCAGCATCGGTATCATCATTTGCGCCCGGTACGGAAATTGCGGGGCCGGCAAGTGTTTTCGGGCTCTGCGGGAACGCCGGGGCGGATTCGCCCGCTACGCGGCGGAGCAAAGCGCATCCATTGTCGGTTTCGCCTCCTGTGGCGGCTGCCCCGGGGGAAATGTAGAATATGTTCCGGCGGAATTTATCAAAAACGGCGCGACGGTTGTCCATCTGGCCACCGGATTGGTCGTCGGCTACCCGCCATGCCCCCACCTGAGCCATTTCAAGACGTTTATCGAATCCCAATACAACCTTCCCGTGGTGGTCGGGACACATCCCATCCCTCTCAATTATTTCAATGCGCATCGGAAACTGCCGTTTTGGGCGGACAGCAACATGGCTGCGGCAGCCGAAGCCCTCCTGCAGGAGGCTCCGGACGTCATGGCCGCATACGACTGAAAACGTATTGAACTTGAACATTGAATGTTGCCTCCCTGTACACACCAAAGGAGTGATGCCATGCAACCTGGAACGCTTGAACTTGTCCGGCGCAAGGCCCTGGCCTTGTGGGAGGAACACGATCTGCTTCGTGAACCCATCACGGTCACGGCCAGAACGCTGACCGTCCATGAGGCCATAGGCGATCCCGAAGGCGAGGATTTCCCCCTGCAAAAAGGCAAGGAACGGCTCATGGAAGCCGAGTTCCGGGGTGCCAAGGGACAGGCTTTCACCGACCGCTTCGGGGATTTTTCCAGAACCCTGGCCGATGTCGCCGCGATGCCGCTGGAAAACAACTTCCGCCGGGCGGTGTTCGTGGCTTCGGTCAACGCCACGGTTCGGGGACTGGGGCTGTGCGACCGCACCATCCATTGCCGCGACAAGGAACCCAATGAATGCGCCGCGAAATTCAGCCACTACATCAGCGAGCGTTTTGGCGACGTCCGTATCACGCAGGTCGGATTCCAGCCCAAGATCATCCAGGCTCTGAGCGAACGGTTTGCCCTGAAGGTGCTTGATCTCGACCCGGACAACATCGGCACGGTCCAATACGACACCGAGATCCTCGGGCCGGACCGGAAGGACGAGGCCCTGGCTCGGGCCGATCTGCTCGTGGTTACGGGATCCACCCTGGCCAACGATACCGTGGGTGCGTTTCTCGATGACCGCCCGATCATCTTTTACGGCACGACCATCGCCGGCGCGGCGGAACTTATGGGTTGGGAACGGTTTTGCGCCAAGGCCCTTTGAGCTTTTGCTCCTTCCTTCCGGAAACAACCAAGCACAAGGAACGTTCATGACATTGCTTGAAGAACTCACACGCGTGCTCGACTACGATTGTCCGGTCATGGATATTCGCCAGGGCGTATTCCATACCGCAGTGGTCACCCGGCGTTGCGGGCTGGCCGCGACGCTGCCCAAGGATGCCTTGCGCCAAGAACCGCCCCTTGTGGCGGAACCAGGTTTCCTTCTGGAAAAAACCGCCGAGGAACTTGTCTCCCTGGTGCATTCGCAAAGCCTGCTGGAAGCGGCCATTGGCATGGCCACCATCAATTCCCTCCTGCCCGTGGACGAGTCCGTCATGGTGGAGCGCAATGCCGGAGACATCCTCCTGGAAAAGGGGACCGAAAAAAACGTGGCGGTCATCGGCCATTTTCCCTTCCTTCCCAAGGTCCGACAACAGGCCGCCAACCTCTGGGTTCTGGAAAACAATCCCCACGAAGGCGATTTCGGCCCCGAACAGGCTGAAGAGTTCCTGCCACAGGCCGATGTCGTGGCCATTACCGGCACCTCCATCACCAACCATACGTTTGACGGGCTCATCCGCCTGTGCCGACCCGACGCATTCGTGCTCATGCTGGGCGATTCGGTGCCGTTCACGCCGCTGCTGTTCGATCACAGGGTGGATGCCTTGTGCGGAACCGTGGTTTCTGAACCTGACAAGGTGCTTCGCTGCGTCAGCCAGGGGGGAAACTACAGGCAGATACAGGGCGTCAAACGGCTGACCATTTTCAAGAACGGACAATAGGTTGGAAACAACGCCCGACAATCGCCGTTGATTACAAGGAGTTCGGCCATGACCAAAATCGGATTGATCCGGTGCGAGAAAAATGAAACCACGTGCCCCCTCACCGGCTGCCTTTCCTGTCTTGCCAGTGGTTCCCAAGGTTTTGCGGGGACCGACCATCCTGAACTTGTCGGCGTCATGACATGCCGCTGCCCTGGCGACCGCGCCGTGGCATTGGCAAAGGTCCTGAAAGCCAAGGGAGCGGAAATTCTGCACTGGTGCACCTGCACGTTCGCGCACAAGGAAGAAGGAAAATGGGTCAATGGAAACGGGTTTTGTGCGGACAGCGATAGCTTGTTGTCTCGAATCGCCCGTGAAGCCGGTATCCCTTGCGTAAAAGGGACCGCGCATCTTCCTCATGAATACAGGCCGAAATAAGTTGTTCCTGAAATTGATGCCTAAGCCAAGCATGATTTAGAGCACTGTCATCGGTGCACGGGACAGTTTGAATGTGCCGGCGAATCCGGTTTCCTGAAAATGAGTGCAAAGTTCGCGGAAGACAAATCGAACAGGCGAGAGGGATGCCGGAATTTGGAGGATGTCGTGAGCACGTTTGTGATCCATCCCATCGTGTTGGGAACCAAGGAATTCGACAAGGGAATGATGACGTACCAATTCGAGTACGGGAAGCCGTATACCATTCCCATCTACGGTTGGTATCTGGAAGGAGGGGATACGCGTATCCTGGTGGATACCGGGGAAATGCGTCCCGTGGTTTCCGAAGCCCGAGAGGCGGCCATCGGGGGGGCGATCCATGGCTTTGCTGCGGGACTGGCCCGTTTCGGCCTGACGCCCGCCGACGTTGATGTGGTAGTGCACACCCATCTTCACAACGATCATTGTGAAAATGACAGCTTGTGCGAGAACGCCCTGTTTTATGTCCACGAAAGGGAGCTGGCGCACGCACGGAACCCGCACCCCCTGGATTACCGCTATAACGAGGAATACATCGAAGACGTGGCGGAAGCCGGGCAGATGGTGTCCTTAACCGAAGACACCGAAATTGTTCCCGGTCTGCGCATGGTACATACCCCGGCCCATACGGAAGGCGGCATGTCCGTGTTTGTGGACACTCCGGCTGGATTAGCCGTCATCACCGGCTTTTGCGTCATCCGCGAAAACCTGTTTCCGCCGACGTCTGTGACGGCCCGGGAAATGGAAGTCATCCCGCCGGGCACCTGCGTCAATACCTACGCCGCCTACGACATTTTGCGGCGAATTCGGGACGCGGCGGACATCGTTCTCCCGCTTCATGAGCCGTCGTTTGCCTCAGGCGCTCCTATCGGCCTTAAATGATCGCCGCAGGCCTGCTCCGCCTTTTCCGATAACATTGCGCCCATGCCCCGGCCCCCTGGTCATGCTTAAACCATCTTAGGCTTCCAAGAGGAAGCAAAACGCAATATGGGACATGTCAACGCCGCCGTAGAGGAAATTGCCCAGGCCACTGCCCTGGCCGACCGATCGGGCAAAGTGCTTGACGAGATTGACTCCATGTTCAGGTTTGTCTGCCAGTAAATGCTTGATTGGACACTCGAAGCAGTGTCAGGCGCGTCAAAGTCGTTTTCACTACAGGTTTGGACTGATGAACGAAGGAGGATGATATGGCCAACTTTTTGTTCGTTTTGAGTAAAAATGATAATGAGTCAGCGACACGGTGTTTTCAGTTTGCAAAGATAGCTCATGGCAAGGGGCACCATGTGGATATGTTTTTCATTGATGGTGGTGTTGAATGGGCAGTTTCCAGCCGTGATTTGACTCAGAAAACCACGACAGGAGATTGTCCGCAAGATTATCTGCCTTATTTGGTTGAAAATGAAGTAAAGGTTGGCATCTGTACTCCATGTGCAAATAATCGATCTTTGGACGAGGCCACTTTCCATTCAAACATGCAGTTAGATGGCGGGCCTCATCTGATCGATATGGCGGCAGAGGCGAAAATTTTCAATTTTTAGGTTAAGTCTCGCCAACATAACCGTTGGCAACCGCGCCACAGACGCTTTGGCAGCCTGTTGGCTGTCCGTTGGCGATATGTTGGCTGATGCGCCACAGACCTCTCAGGGACGGCGGCAGGACTACGTGAACATACTGGGACCTTGCCCTCGAGCGGGGTCCTTTTTCATTTCAGAAAGTGATCAATTGCGGCTGAACTGGTGGGGACTAGGGCTGGGCACGGGGTGAAGAGGCTGAAACTGGGGATGGGATCAGACGATCACTACCCCGGCAACATCCTTTAGATTAATCCTCTGATAGGGCTGTGAGCCCTTTTTTGTTCCCAACACTATTCCCAACTGGAGGGGAAAAATGTTGGGCCACCACCGGCCGTGAGCCTCGTTCGGACGCATCCTTCCTTATTTTCCCATTTTTTCTCCCGCGTTGATTGTAATCAATGCCCGACAGCTGCGCGTGGTGCATATCCAGTGCGGTCAACAAGCAAGAAGGTTTTCAGGCATGAGTTACGAAATCCTAAAGGAGCAAATTCGTATGAGCACCAAACGCATTGTCGTCATCGGTGGCACCGCCGCCGGTCCAAAGGCGGCCTCCCGAGCCAAGCGCCTGGATGAGACTGCGGAAGTCACCCTGCTGCAAAAAGCATCCGCGCTGTCCATGGCCTCCTGCGGCTATCCTTATTACGTGGCCGGTGAGGTCAAGGACCGCGACATGCTGCTCGCCACCCCGGCCGGCGTGGTGCGCGATTCAGCATTTTTCGCCGGGGCTAAGGGCATCATCGCCAAAGTCTCGACTGAGGTCACGGGCATCGACCGGGAGGCCAAGACCGTGGCCTGGAAGCGCGTGGATACCGGCGAGACGGGGCTCCTGCCCTATGACAAGCTGATTTTGTGCACCGGGTCCGTGCCCAAGGTGCCGCCCATCCCGGGCCGCGAACTGGCCGGGGTCACCACCCTGACCAGCCTCGAGGACGCCGACCGGCTGCGTGAGCTGGCCGCCACCAACAAAGACGAGAAGACCGTCATCATCGGCGGCGGGCTTATCGGCATGGAGACCTGCGAAGCGCTGGTTGCAGCCGGCATGGACGCGACCGTGGTCGAGGCCCTGCCCCAGACCCTGAGCTTCCTGGACCCGGAATTGGCGCTTTTGGTGCAGAACCACGCCACATCCAAGGGCGCGAAGATCATCACCGGCGTGGGGATTTCCTCCATTAACGGCCAGGACGGCAAGGTCACCGGCGTCACCCTGGCCGACGGCCGGGAACTGCCCTGCACGCTGGTCATCATGGCCATCGGCGTGGCTCCCAACACGGGGCTGGCCAAGGCGGCGGGCCTGGCGCTCGGTCCCACCGGCGGCATCATCACGGACGAGCGCATGCGCACCTCCGATCCGGACGTCTATGCCGCCGGCGACTGCGTGGAAGTGAAAAACCGCCTGACCGGCGAGCCCATGCTCGCCCCCTTCGGCGATCTGGCCAACCTGGAAGGCCGGGTGGCCGGCGAGAACGCGGTCCTTGGCGACACGGCCACCTTCCCCGGCACCATCGGCAGCGGCATCTGCAAGATTTTCGACTTCACCGCCGCCTCCACCGGCCTGTCCGAGTTCCGGGCCAAACAAGCCGGCTTCGACGTGGTGACGGCCATAAACGCCAGCCCGGACAAGCCCGGCTTCATGGGGGCCAAGCCGGTGGTGTCCAAGCTCATCGCCGACGCCAAAACCGGCCGTATCCTGGGGTTCGCTTGCGTGGGCCTGGGCAACGTCAACCGGCAGGCAGCGGAAATGGCCATGGCCATCCTCGGCGGGCTGACCGTGGACGACGTGGCCATGGCCGACCTGCCCTACGCCCCGCCGTTTTCCCTGGCCATCGACCACGCCATCGCCACGGCGCACATCCTGCAAAACAAGATGCGCGGGCTCATGCGGGGCCAGTCGAGCATCGTGGCCAAATCCCGCATCGACAACGGGGAGCATCCCTACCTGCTCGACGTGCGCGGTCCCAAGGAGTTCGAGGAAATGCGCCTTGGGCGCGGCGAGACGCTCATTCCCCTGGGACAGCTGCGCAAGCGCCTCGGCGAACTCCCGGCGGACAAGCAGGCCCCGGTCATCACCTACTGCAAGGTGTCCATGCGCGGCTACGAGGCCCAGCGGGTGCTCGAAGCCAACGGTTACGACAACGTGACGGTGCTGGAAGGCGGACTGGTGGCTTGGCCGTTCGGCCTTGAACAATAATATCCTTTTGAAAAGAGCGTGCGAGAGTGGAGAACCCTTTCAAAGGGTTCTCCACTCTCGGCCAAGGCGTTCCGGCCAATGGGGACGCCTGATCCCAGTGCGGCATCGCGTTCCTTGCCGCTCCCCCCGTGACCAGCCCCCAGTTCAGGATACTTTCCTGGCAAATCACTCACCGCCACCAGAGGCGGCAGCCAATGAGCCAAGGGCAGACCCCATCGGTCTTCTGCCGCTCCCAATTCTCCGGACCGGACCCGGTCCCGGGACTTTTTCCCTTCCTCAAAAAAGCACTAGACACGGGCATGGCCCAGGCCTATATAGTAAGCGAGTCCTTTGGAAAGGTTGGTTGTAACCTTAACGGAGGTGATGCCGATGGGCCAGTCAGACGAGGAACAGTTTTTTGATGTAGGGCATAAATAGGCCAGCATCGATAAAGAAAAGCTGGCAAACTGCACGTGTGGTAAACACCAGCCCTACGCTTGATGCTGAGTCATTCCCAATAACCTATAAAAAATCTCGACTATAACCTTACTGGCCCTGGCTTCTACAGTCGGGGCCTTTCTTTTTTACAGCGAGAGAAATGCCCCTTGGCCGACTGACGCCCCAGCGAGACACCTGTCCCTGTTTGGGCATTTGGACATTCCCTGCGCATGGTTGAAAAAATGGCGGCCGCCTCCGAAGCCGGGGTGTTACGGCTTTGGGGCCGGGCATCATGGACTACTTGATTGCGCCCAGGTGCGGGTGAAGGCGCGGAAACTGCCGGCGTGAGCACCACGGCCCCGGTCCAGCCGCCCGCCAGGCGCCATCCCAAGCCCCCCCGCTCCCCCACGCCAAAACCTGACCGGATCGTCACGGGTTTGGCATGCGAAGCAAAAATAGAACCGGTTACATCGTGCCCGGGCGAGAGCGTTCGCGGCATCCGCCGTACCCCTCGCTCTCCCGACACCCTTTTGCTGTAACAGGTTACACGACATGGCAACCATCCGAGATGTGGCCGCGCTGGCGAGCGTATCGATCGCGAGTGTTTCCCGCTACCTCAACACGCCGGAAAAAGTGCGCCAGGCGACCGCAGAAAGGATCCGGGCGGCCATGAAGGCATGCGGCTACCGGTTCAACTACGCGGCCAAGGTCCTTTCCACGCAGCGCACCAAGACCCTTGGCCTGGTGATCCCCACCATCACGAACACGGTGTTCGCCGATTCTACCAGGGGGCTGCAGGACGAGGCCACCCGGCGCGGCTACCAGGTGCTCCTGGCCAATGCCGACTACGATCCGGCCGCCGAAGGCCGGCTCATCCGCCATCTTCTGGAACGGCAGGTGGACGCGCTGGTCATGACGGTCTCCGATCCCCTGGCGATCATGGCCCGGGAAACGCCTGCCCTCGATATCCCGTCGGTCTTCCTCTACAGCACGCTCGCGGACGCGCCGGTCTCGAGCGTGGGCATCGACAACGAAAAAGGCGGGTATGACGCCACAGCCCACTTGCTGGACCTGGGCCATGAACGCCTCGCCATGCTGGCCGGAAGTTTCGCGGCATCCGACCGCAGCCGGCACCGGTATGAAGGCTATCGCCGCTGCCTGAGGCAGCGCGGTCTGGACCACGATCCGTCCCTGGTGGTGCAAGCCCCCTTCGGCCTGGAGCACTGCCGCGAGGCCGTGTCCCGGCTCATGAACCGGGCAGCTCCGCCCACTGCCATTTTCGCTTCCAACGATTTGATGGCCATCGGCGCCATGGGCGCGTTGCGCGCCTTCGGCCTGACCGTGCCGCAAGATGTTTCCGTGGTGGGATTCGATGACGTGACCTTTGCCTCCTATGTCACGCCCAGGCTCACCACCATTCGCCAGCCCGTCTACGAAATGGGCCGGCTGGCCGCCAAGGTGGCCTTGGACGCCCTGGAGGGCGGCGATGCCGGGCCCCGCCACCTTATTTTGGAGCACGAGTTGGTTGTCAGGGAGTCCACCGCTCCCATTCGCCGAATGTCCGCGGGGTTCGGCGAACGGGGATTCCCGGTACCATGACCTCCCGCCCCCTTTGGAGAGCATTATGCGTCATCTTGTCTGGCTATTGACCTTGGCCATGGCCGTCATGTTCGGGGCGGGCCCCGCCCACGCTACGGATACGGCCATCTGTTACAACTGTCCGCCCGAATGGGCGGACTGGGGGACCCAGCTTAAAACCATCGAGCGGGAACTGGGCATCCACATCCCCCAGGACAACAAGAATTCCGGCCAGAGCCTGTCCCAGCTCATCGCGGAAAAAAACAATCCCGTGGCGGACGTGGTCTATTACGGCGTGTCCTTCGGCATCGAGGCCAAAAAGAAAGGCGTCGTCGCCCCCTACAAGCCCGCTCACTGGGATGCGATCCCCAAAGGCCTCAAGGACCCCGACGGTTTCTGGTTCGCCATCCACTCCGGCACCATCGGCTTTTTCGTCAACAAGGACGCCTTGGAGGGAAAGCCCGTTCCCCGTTCCTGGAACGACCTGCTCGATCCCCGCTACAAGGGCATGATCGGCTACCTCGACCCCACCTCGGCCTTCGTGGGCTATGCGTCCGTGTGCGCCGCCAACAAGGCCATGGGCGGAACGCTGGAGAACTTCGCTCCGGGTCTCGCCTTCATGAAAAAGCTGCAGGCCAACGAGCCCATCGTGCCCAAGCAGACCTCGTATGCCCGGGTGCTCTCCGGCGAGATTCCCATCCTGCTGGACTACGACTTCAATGCCTACCGGGCCAAGTACAAGGACAAGGCCAATGTGGAGTTCGTCATTCCCCAGGAAGGCACCATCATCGTCCCCTATGTCATGAGCCTGGTGAAAAACGCCCCCCATCCGGAACTGGCCAAGAAAATCCTGGATTTCGTCATGAGCGACAAGGGGCAGGCCGTGTGGGCCAATGCCTATCTCAAGCCCGTCCGCCCCTCGGCCATGAGCAAGGAGGTGGCGGCCAAATTCCTGCCCGAGTCCGAATACGCCCGCGCGACCCCCATCGACTATGCCAAGATGGGCGCGGTGCAGGCCGCTTTCCGCGATCGGTTCCGCGCGGAAGTGCAATAGGTTTTTTCCCTTCATCCAGCGGGAGCGGGGGCAAAGCCCCGCTCCCGCAAGGGATCGGCATATGTTTCGCTCCAACCGTCATTGGATTGTGGCCATGGGCTTGCCCCTGGGCGCGGTGCTTTTCGCCTTTTTCCTGCTCCCCATGGCCCGTCTGGTTCTGGAGACCGGCTCCCAGGGCGGGCTGCGGCTTTACATCGACGCCCTGACCAGGCCGCGCTATCTCACCAGCCTGTGCTACACCGTGGCCCTGTCCGCCGTGGTCACCCTGTTCTCCCTGGCCCTCTCCGGCGTGGTGGGGGTGTTTCTGGCCCGCAACACCTTTCCCGGCAAGCGCCTGCTGGTTTCCATGCTGACGTTTCCCCTGGCCTTCCCGGGTGTGGTCGTGGGCTTCATGGTCATCCTCTGGACCGGACGCCAGGGGCTTCTGGGACAACTCACCACCATGGTCTTTGGCCACAAGGTCGTGCTGGCCTATTCCATGACCGGCCTGTTCTTGGGCTACGTGTATTTTTCCATTCCCCGGGTGGTGACGGCGGTCATGGCCGCCGCGGAAAAAATCGACCGGGAACTGGAAGAGGCCGCCCGGTCCCTGGGCGCCTCGCCCTGGCGCGTGACGCGGGATGTCATCATCCCCGCCCTGACCCCGGCCTTCATCTCCTCCGGCGCCATCTGCTTCGCCACGTCCATGGGCGCGTTCGGCACCGCCTTCACCCTGGCCACCGACATCGATGTGCTGCCCATCACCATTTATACGGAGTTCACGCTGTCGGCCAACATCGGCATGGCGGCCTGCCTGTCCCTGATTCTGGGCGCAATCACCTGGGCCACCCTGTTCGCGGCGCGAAGCGTGGCCCGCGAGGACTCCATCGGGGCCGCGGGATGAAAAAACCGACTTTCCTCTGGGCCGCGCAACTGGGCCTGACCCTGGCCTGCGGCGCCTTTCTCATCATACCGGTGGGGCAGTCCGTGCTCACGGGCCTGTCGGCCAACGCCTTCAAGGGCGTTTCCAGCGGCCTGACCCTGCGCTGGGTGTGCCAGGTCTGGAGCCTTTACAGCGATACCATCTGGAGAAGCCTCCTTATCGCCCTGGTCTGTCTGGGCTGCTGCCTGGTTGTCGGCATTCCGGCCGCGTATTGCATGGTGCGCCTGAAAAGCCGCTGGACCGCCATGCTGGAAGAGTTGCTGGTGCTGCCCCTGGCCGTTCCGGGCCTGGCCATCGCTTTGGGCCTCTTGCTCAATTACGGCGGGTTCACCTGGTTTCGCATGAGCTGGCTGTTCATCCTGGCCGGCCACGTCGTCTTCTGCCTGCCGTTTATGGTCCGGTCCGTGGCCGCGGTCATGGCCATGGTGGACCTGCGCACGCTGGAAGAAGGCGCCGCCAGCCTGGGCGCGGGGTTTCTGACGCGCTTTATGACCGTTATCGTGCCCAATGCCCGGCCGGGCATCCTCTCCGGCGCGCTGATGGTCTTCACCCTGTCGGTGGGGGAATTCAACCTCACCTGGATGCTGCACACGCCCCTGACCAAAACCCTGCCGGTGGGACTCGCCAACAGCTATGCCTCCATGCGGCTGGAAATCGGCTCCGCCTACACCATTTACTTTTTTGCCCTCATCATCCCGCTTCTCACCGCCATGCAATGGCTGGGATCGCGAACCATCGCCACCGTGGCGGCCAAAGAGCCCGCCCAGGACGGCAAGGAGGCACAGGCCATGCCCCTCTCTTCCCCCATGCCCGAAGCGCGTGGCGTCCCCGTGCGCCTGCGCTCCTGCGCCAAAACCTTTCCGGACGGCACGACAGGGCTCAAACCCTTGGACCTGACCATCGAAGCCGGGCAGACCGTGGTGCTATTGGGGCCCTCCGGCTGTGGCAAGACAACCGCCCTGCGCCTCATCGCGGGACTGGAAACGCCGGACAGCGGCGGCAAGGTCCTTTTCGGGGATACCGATGTCACCGGGGTGCCCATCGAGGCGCGCAACGTGGGCATGGTCTTCCAGAACTACGCCCTGTTTCCCAACCTGAGCGTGTCTCGCAATATCGAATACGGCCTGCGCGTCCGTGGGGATGCCGCGCCCAAGCGGGCCGAGCGGGTCAGGGAAATGCTCGCCATGATGCGGATCGGCCATCTGGCGGACCGGCGCATCGAACAGCTTTCCGGCGGCCAGCGCCAGCGGGTGGCCCTGGCCCGGGCCATTGCGGTGCGGCCCCGCGTCCTGCTGCTGGACGAACCCCTCACCGCCCTGGACGCCAAGCTCCGCCACAGCCTGCGCGAGGAAATCCACACCCTGCTCACGCGCCTGGGCATCACGGCCGTGTACGTGACCCATGACCAGGGCGAGGCCATGGCCCTGGGCGACGTGGTGGTGGTCATGAACAATGGCGCGGTGGCCCAACAGGGCTCGCCCCGGGACATCTATTGCCACCCGGCGGACCCCTTTGTGGCGGATTTCATCGGCACCGTGAACAGGCTGCGGTGCGCCGTGCACGAGGACGGCATCCTTTTGCCTGGCGGGCATTGCCTCCCGCGCCGCTCGCTTGAGGGGGCCAACCGGGCAACGGCGGCCTCCCTCACCCTGCTTTTCCGGCCCGAGGCAGCGGAAATCATGGCCAACGGCGACGGCCAGATCCGGGCGGAAATCCTGTCCGCCAGCTTTCTGGGCGATAGGAATCGGCTGAAGGTCACGCTCCAGGACGGATCCGTCTGCACCCTGGACGCCTCGGCTGGCCGGGAGTTTACCCCGGGGGAAACCATTTCCTTTACCGTGCCGCCCCGAGCGCTCTCCCTCCTTCCCGGAGCGTCCGCATGCTGATCGCCCAGCTCTCCGACCTGCACGTGGCGGAGAACGGCCTGGCCTATGGCCAGGCCCCGTCCACCCAGGCCCTGGCCAATGCCGTGGCCTATCTCAACGCCCTTGTCCCGGCCCCGGATGTCGTGCTTGTCTCGGGCGACATCGCGGACCATGGCCTGGACGGCGAGTACGCCCAGGCCGCCTCCCTGCTGGGCCGCTTGAAGGCCCGATTCCTGCCGATCCCCGGCAACCACGACAACCGGGCCCGCTTGCGCGCCGCCTTTGCCCCGCAGAGCTCCCTTCAGGCCGCGCATCCCGACGCGCCGGTGCGCTATGTGGACGATACCCTGCCCCTGCGCTTGGTCGGGCTGGACTCCACCAGGCCCGGGCAGCACGGCGGCGGCTTGACCCCCCAGGACCTGGACTGGCTGGAGCAGGTTCTGGCCGAAGGCAGGCCGACACTGCTTTTCATGCACCATCCGCCCTTCACGGTGGGCATCGGCAACATGGATGCCGACGGCTTCACCCGGGCCGCGCCCTTGCAAGACCTGCTCGGCCGCTTCCCCAATGTGGCGCGCCTGTGCTGCGGCCACATGCACCGACCTGTCGTGCGCGCGTTCGGTGGAACCCTGGCCTGCATCGCCCCCTCCACAAGCCTGCAACTGGCCCTGGACCTGACCCCGGACGCGCCGTCCCGGTTCATGCTGGAACCCGGCGGCCTGGCCCTGCATTACCTGGCTTGCCCTGACCGCGATCCGGCCGGCCTCGTCACCCATTTCGGTCTGATCCCGGGCTGCGGCCACAGCTTTCCCGGACCGTTCCCGTTTTACGGGGTGACGCGCTAAGACGGGGCCTTGTCCCGGCCCCGGGGGGGGGGCCGACGGCCCGATCCCGATCAGGCCCATCCCCGGGGCCTTGCCCGTTCCGTCCCTGTTGATGCCTGTCCCGGCCACGCAGCGCGCCATTGGCATCTTGTTCTCGCCCTGCGGGGTATCACCTGGATCAAGTTTAGCCCGTTTATCGGCATGGCCTACCGGTGCCGCCGCTGGTTCGTCGATGATCGCTCCCGCGCGGGCCTGGAAAGGCTGATCCTGAAAAACATCCGCAAGATCGGCTTCCCGGGCGACCTCACTTAGGCCGGTCGCCGTTACCGCGCTGCAACAACGAAAAACACCCCCAAGGGGATAACCCCTTCTTTTTTTCCCCAGCCAACACTGCGCCAACGGGTTTTGTTGGCCCCCCTGTAGGAGCGGCACAAGGGGGCGCAGACGCGGGCCAGCATGAGCATCCGGAAAAGGCCGCTTGAATTTGATTCAAGCAATCGGGGGACCATTTTCGATTTTCTAGGGGGTCAGCTCTCCCTTACTCCTCAAGGATTGCCGCCAGCCCCCTTTTTGATGCCGCCTCATACAACGTCTCAAGTGCCGGCAAAAATTCCTCCTGACCCCGCCAAAATGGAAATGCACCCAGGCGGCAGACTAACGACGCTTTAACCGCCGGCACGGATATTTCCCCCAGCGTCACGTCCTCGTGTGCTTCTTGGCCCCAGAACGCGCCGCAATCGACGGGCAGCGGTTCACGTGCACTACTCGCGCTGCCTGACTTTTGCGCATGCGCCTCGGCCTGAGGCGCATCATCTTCCACCTGTACATCCTGTAGCATCTCAATCAGACCCGCCCGCGTCATCCCCCTGAGCTTAAAAAGCAAAAACGGATCTCGGTCGAATTCTTCGGCCACGAGAAAATACACGGCGGCGATATGTTTGCAGGGATTTGACCAGTCCGGGCAGGAGCACTCCGTTATCAAGTCTTCGTAACGGGAGGGGAAAAGCGACACCTTGGCCTTTTTGAAAACGTCCTCCAGGGCCTGCGGCATTTGCCCCGCGAGCAGGGCAGCGACATGGCCTGTCTCGTGAGAAAGAACGGTGGCGACCTTGGACCATTCCGCTGGAGACAGTGTTTTGACGCGTATGGTAACGACATAGGGCTTCGATCGAGAGCCCTGCACCATGGCGGAAATGGCACCAACGCCGATTTCCACGGCGAGGACCTGCCCGCTCCGAGCATAACTGCGCCCCCGGGCCAGTCTGGCCCCAAGGTTGAATCCGGAGAGAACCTCGATCCACCGCTTGGCCCACCAGCTTTCGCCGAAAGGACCACGTTTGCTTTGCGCCTTGATGCCGCCCTTTGCCGTCTTGGGCTTGGATGGGGGGAAATATCCGTAATACGGAGACATACTATGCTCCAAGCGCTTCCTTGCGAAGCGCAAAGAGGTCTTTGAGCTCGGCGTTGGACAGCTCCGTAAGCCATGCTTCGCCAGTGCCCACCACGGCATTGGCCAAACTCTGCTTCTGTTCGATCATGGCGTCTATTTTGTCTTCCAAGGTTCCGACGCACAGGAATTTGTGTACCAGGACGTTTTTGTGTTGTCCGATGCGAAAGGCCCGGTCCGTGGCCTGATTTTCCACTGCCGGATTCCACCAGCGGTCATAGTGGAAGACGTGGTTGGCATTGGTCAGGTTGAGCCCCGTCCCGCCAGCCTTTAGCGACAGGATAAATATCGGCGGTGCCCCGGCGGACGACTGGAAACGCTCGACCATCTTGTCTCGAAGGTTTTTCGTCACGCCGCCGTGCAGGAAGAGGAGTTCCTGGCCAAACGTTTCCTGGAGGTGGGTTTTGAGGAGGTCCCCCATCTCTTTGAACTGGGTAAAGACCAGTGCCCTGTCGCCGGCTTCGACCACTTCCTCGAGCATTTCCGTCAGGCGGGAGAGTTTGCCGGACCGATCGGCGATGGCCGAATTGTCGCCGAGGAATTGGGCCGGGTGGTTGCACACCTGCTTGAGCTTGGACAGAGTGGCCAGGATGATCCCCTTGCGCTTTATGCCTTCGGCTTCGGCCAGGGTCTTTTCCAAATCCTTGAGTACGGCGGCGTACAGAGAGGCCTGTTCCTTCGTCAGATGGCAGCGTTCCTTGCGTTCCACCTTGTCGGGCAGGTCGGCGATGACGGTCTTGTCTGTCTTGACGCGACGCAGGATGAAGGGGCCGGTCAAACGCTTGAGCTTTTCCGGGGCCTCGGGATCGCGACCGGTCTGGATAGGAACGAAAAATCGTCGGCGAAACTCCGCCTGAGTTCCCAGAAATCCCGGGTTGAGAAACTCCATGATCGACCACAGATCGCCGACATTGTTCTCGACAGGCGTACCGGTCAGGGCGATTCGAAAATCCGCCGGGATACCCCGGGCCGCCTTGGCTTGTTTCGTCTCAGGATTCTTGATGTTTTGCGCCTCGTCCAGAATCACTCCGGCCCAGGTGATTTTTTGAAAAAAGGATACGTCACGCTGCAAAAGCCCATAGCTCGTAATGACCAAGGCATGCCCGGATGCTGTTTTTTGAAAAGTTGCATCTTTTTTCCGGCCCAGTCCATGATGCACCATGACCGGCAACCCGGGAGCGAATTGGGCCGCTTCCTGGACCCAGTTGTTGACCACGGAAGTCGGGCAGATCAGCAGACTGGGTTTCTTCTCGCCGCCCTCCCGCAGCGAAAGGAGCAGCGCCAAGGTCTGCATGGTTTTGCCGAGTCCCATGTCGTCGGCAAGGCAGGCTCCGAGACCCCAGTGCCGTAAAAAAGACAGCCAGGAGAATCCGCGAAGTTGATAGGGGCGCAGCCTGGCGGCGAGTGCCCCTGGAGGGGAAAACTCCTGGTAGTTCGTCCGTCCTTCAAGCTGTTCCAGGAGGTCTTTGATCCAACCGGTCGCCTCGATGCCGCCAAAAGCAAACCCATGATGCGTTTCCTGGCCTCCAAGCGCCATGTGGATGATCTCGCGCACCGAAGCCGCTTCGTTCGCCTTTTTCTTCCAATAGGCCACGGCGGAGGCGATCGCTTCGGCATTGACCTCGACCCATTGCCCCCGAACCTGGACCAATGGTGCCTTGAGTTTGGCCAGGGCCGTGAGTTCCTTAAGACTCTTGCGGGTTTCCCCGAGTGAGACTTCCCACTGAAATTCCGCAATGGCGTCCAGGGACAAGCCGCCTGACGTAGTAAATTGCGGACTCGCTACATGCGCCCGGACGACAGGGCGCAGTTTCGTCCCTGTGCGGGTCCACCAGGCCGGGAGCATGACGCCGAAACCGGCTTGTTCGAGCGCGGGGGCTGTCAATGTCAGGAACTCGTGGGCAGCCTTGGTGTCGCAGGGAAACCCGGTTGGGGCCGGCCCTTTCAGACTGGCGGCAATAGGCGCGGAGAGGACGGACGCTTGCCCCAGGGACAGCAGCACGTATTCCTTGGGATTGGGGCCAAGGGGCTTAAGTGCTTCACGCTTTGCTGCTTTTGTCTTCCAGAGTTCAGCCAAGGGGACCAGTAAACTGCGGTCGCTATGCGGTTGCAAAAAATACGATACCTTCCAGGTCTCTTTCCCTGGTGGTGCCTCCTCGCTTGGTTCTTCCAGCCTGAAACACAGGCGCACCGGAGAAGCTGCCGTCACAGTGACAGGCCGCTTCCAGCGCATGATGTCCTTGTGGAGCGCGGAGACATCCTTTCTTGCCCACTCGATCAGCCCTTCTGGAGCACGTAATGCGGCCATCCAGGCATCATGGACGCTTTCCGGTGCAAGCGATTGCCGTGAGCGTCGGTCGGATTTCCTTTCCGCCGCAATGGCTGATCGAACCAGGGCATCAACCGCTTCGACGAGGAATGACCGCAGGACTTGCTGCGCCGGTATCGATGGCGATTGTTTTTGGCTGGGATCGGCCAGGGCGCGAGCCGAAGGCGGCATCCGCCCCGCGAACGTCACCAAGCGCCCTTGATCCCCGGCGTCGAGCGCAGGCTCCCACACGGCATGCAGTTCGCCGCCGACAGTACGAATGCCGGGAAGAAATTGCTGTTTGGCCACCAGCGCCCCCGCGAATCGAAGCATCTCCGCCCAGTAGGCGAGATCGTCACCCACGACGACGCCGCTGGCGAGTGTCCTTTTCCGCCAACAGACTGCAAGAATGGCCAAAAGCGCATCACTCTCCAGAAGCAACGCAGGGACCAACCACGGGGTCAAGGTCGTGGCCGATGTGGGTGCTTCCGTATCTCCAAGAAGATGGCTTGAGGGAAGGGGGGCTTTCGCATGGGAGGGCAGCCAAACTGCGGCATCAATTGGCAATGCTGCAGCCTTGGCCAAGGGAAATCTTTTTTTCAGCAGCGCATCAAGTGATTCTGCGCGGACGGCACTGGGCGACGGACGTGGAGGAGATTTTTTCCCCTTCAAAGGGCTGGGGCTGGCGGCGGCATCAAAAGGCGCTTCCCCCCAGAGGAGCAACCCGACATCGGAGTGGGCGGCATGAAGGATAATCATAAGCCTTGACCCTGCATGGCATTTGGCGGCAGGGGTAGCAGGATGCATTGACTCTCGCAAGCAGCTACAAGAAGCGGCACCTTGAAAGCTTTTACAAGCTCCGATCACAGGCCCTTGTAAACGGGTGATCGACAGGATATCCGGGGGCTAGGTGTAATGTTCGCCATGCCCTCCATCTCAGTTCGCGTGGCCTCGGTCGCCGAGGAATATTCAGAGAGCGATTCTGCCCGGCCATTCGTGGAATGTGCCGATATGTCAAACCCCGGCGCGGAATTCTCGGTGAGATCAGGGAGATAAGGGATGCCGGAAGATATTCGCTGGAAACAGCGGTTTGAAAACTACGTAAAGGCGCTCCAGACACTTTCCGACGCCGTAGAACTGGCCCAAAAGCGAGCCCTCTCGATGCTGGAAGAGCAGGGAGTGATCCAGTCATTCGAATTCACGCATGAACTCGCCTGGAATGTCTTGAAGGATTACCTTGAGTACCAGGGTGTCAGGGACATCGTTGGTTCGAGAGGGGCTGTTCGCGAGGCGTTCAAGAATGGACTGATTGAAGATGGCGAAACATGGATGACGATGATCCGGGACAGAAATCTCTCCTCGCACACCTACAATCAGGGGACAGCTCAAGACATCGTCAAGAGAATTCTGGGGGAACATCATCCGGCTTTTCTGAAGATGTCAAAAAAATTCAGCAGTCTCTACGAACAATCTGGAAACGAGTGATGCAATTCGGGCTCAGTGAGCAAACAATAGAAAAAATCAACTCGGTTTTCGCAAGGCACCCCGAGGTTGAAAAGGTGGTGCTTTATGGTTCACGTGCCAAGGGGACGCACAAGCCGGGTTCGGATATCGACTTGACCCTTTACGGAAATGAAATTTCCCAGAAAGAAACGAACCGAATTCTTGATGATCTTGAGGAGCTTGATCTGCCCTATAGTATCGACCTTTCAGTTTTCAGTCGACTGAACCACGTCCAGTTACGCGACCACATTGAACGTGTTGGCGTTGTGTTCTATGCCCGCCACCTTGATAGCTGCGTTGGCTGACGTGACCACCCGGACCACCTCACCCCGAAAGGGAAGGGCTCAACTACGTTTTGCCCCGGGCCTCCCGCCACCAGGATTCCGACCAGGCGGCCATGCGCCGCAAGCACCCATCCCCGCCACGCAAAAAGGGCCAGGAACATGTCCTGGCCCTTCGTCGTTAGGTTGTCCGACCCGAGTCTTCGGCGACTACCAGCGGCTGCCGCTACGGTTGCTGCCGCCGGAGCGGGGCTTGTCCTCGGCTTCGTTCACTTTCAGATTGCGGCCGCCAAACTCCTGGCCGTCCATGCCGGCGATGGCCGCCCGGGCGCCTTCATCGTCCATCTCTACGAAACCAAAACCGCGCAGGCGGCCTGTTTCACGATCAGTAATGAGATTGACACTGATGACTTCGCCGAAGTTGGAGAACTGGGTGCGGATGTCGTCTTCGCTGGAATTGAAAGACAAATTACCGACATAGAGTTTCTTGGACATGGGTCGCTCCTGTTTTTTAGCACTTCTTTTCGTATCAATTGGAACTGTACATCAGATCGCCCAAGATCCAAAAAATCCATGCTTATTAAAATAGACTGAACTCGAAACAGATACGCCCATCGCGGCAAATGTAAAGGGCTGGCCCGAAAATAAAAGTGGAGACCATCTTGTTGTTGCATGTCCATCCGGGTGGGAGGGCACCCCCCCCGAAAAAAGCTCGCTCTAAAAAGTAGTATTTTCTCGGAACCCCGGACGAGGAAATTTTTACATGAAGACGTCTCTCTACTCCGATAGCCAGATCCTAAGCATCCTGAAACAGGCCGGAAATGGCATTGCCGTAGCAGAACTTTGCCTCGAACACGGTATGAGCAGCGCCACGTTCTACAAGTGGCGGGCGAAATACGGCGGCATGAACGCCTCCCTCATGGCCCGGATGAAAGAGCTTGGGGAGGAAAACCGCCGACTCAAGGGCATGTACGCCGAAGCCCAGATGAAGGCCGAGGTTCTCCGGGAGGCGCTCGGGAAAAAGTAATCAGGACCTCTCGCCGCCGTGAGATGGCCAAAATGCCGTGAAGGGGAAAGCCCTGGGCAGGCCATCAGAACAAGCTGCTGACCGTGGGCGTTTTCCCGAATTACTTCTGGAAAATCGGATCGAGCAGCCAAGGGGATAGGACGCCTGACATCAATCAGGGCATTCTGTTTTTTTTCTTGTGTTCAATCCGCCCAAGGCATGGCAAATTGGAATGAATCCCACCATAACCTACGATCATCAGGCAACCGAAGGGAACCGGTGGGACGTGCCGGTGGGCCTTTTTGTCGGAAGGAACGTCAAAATCGGCCACACGCCGGTCATCGAATCGCTGATCAAGAATCCGGTCTTCGGGCAATAACCTGCCCGGCGGGCTCGACATGCGCGCATTTTCGAATTTCCCGCGGGCGGCTTTGGCCCCGCGCTCCACGGGAGGCCTTCCCGGGCGCAACGGGCAATGGGAGCGCGGGAGTTCTTCAAAAAGCGATACAAAGGCTGGATCATCGCCCATGCATACTCTGGGCGCCGTGCTAACGAAAAATGGAGGCATGACGTAATGCGGAGATGGACGAGACGGCTGGCAATGAGCGTATTCGCGGCCCTGTTGTGTTTTCCGGGAGTTTCCCGGGCGGCGGACAAACCGAACATTTTGCTTATCGTTGCCGATGACGTGGGCTTCGGCGACCTTGGCGTGTACGGCGGCGGCGCGGGGCGCGGCATGCCCACGCCCAACTTTGACCGGATGGCGGACGAGGGCATGACCATGTTCTCGTTCTACGGCCAGCCGAGCTGCACCCCCGGCCGCGCCGCCATGCAGACCGGCCGCATCCCCAACCGCAGCGGCATGACCACCGTGGCCTTCCAGGGCCAGGGCGGCGGCCTGCCGAAGGCGGAATGGACCCTGGCTTCGGTCCTCAAGCAGGCCGGCTACGACACCTACTTCACCGGCAAATGGCACCTGGGCGAGGCCGATTACGCCCTGCCCAACGCCCAGGGCTACGACCACATGAAGTACGCCCTGCTGTACCACCTCAATGCCTACACCTACGGCGACCCCAAGTGGTTCCCGGACATGGACCCCAAGCTGCGCGAGATGTTCCAGAAGGTGACCAAGGGCGCGCTGTCGGGCGATGCCGGGGGAAAGGTCACCCAGGACTGGGCGGTCAACGGCGAGTATGTCGATACGCCGGAAAAGGGTGTGGTGGGCATTCCTTTCCTCGACAAGTACGTGGAAAAGGCGGGCTTGGAATTCCTGGAAGAGGCGGCCAAGTCCAAGAAGCCCTTTTTCATCAACGTCAACTTCATGAAGGTGCACCAGCCGAATCTTCCGGCCCCGGAATTCGAGCACAAGTCCCTGTCCAAGAGCAAGTACGCCGACTCCATGGTGGAACTCGACACCCGCGTCGGGCGCCTCATGGACAAGCTGCGCGAGCTTGGCCTGGACAAGAACACCCTGGTCTTTTTCACCACGGATAACGGCGCCTGGCAGGACGTGTACCCCGACGCCGGCTACACGCCTTTTAGGGGCACCAAGGGCACGGTGCGCGAAGGCGGCAACCGCGTGCCGGCCATTGCCTGGATGCCCGGCAAGATCAAGGAGCACGTCAGAAACAACGACATCCTCGGCGGCCTGGACCTCATGGCCACCTTCGCCCATCTGGCCGGCCTCACGCTCCCGGAAAAGGACCGTGAGGGCCAGCCCATCATCTTCGACAGCCACGACATGTCGCCCGTGCTGTTCGGCACCGGCAAGTCCGATCGCACCACCTGGTTCTACTTCACCGAGGAAGAACTCACCCCCGGCGCGGCGCGCGTGGGCCATTACAAGGCCGTGTTCAACCTGCGCGGCGACGACGGCGCCCAGACCGGCGGCTTGGCCGTGGACAGCAACCTCGGCTGGAAGGGCGCGAGCAAGTACGTCGCCACCGTGCCCCAGGTCTTCGACCTCTGGCAGGACCCCCAGGAACGCTACGACATCTTCATGAACAACTACACCGAACACACCTGGACGCTCGTGACCTTCAACCAGGCGGTCGGCGACCTCATGAAGACCTACGTCAAGTACCCGCCCCGCAAGATGCAAAGTGAAGTGTACACAGGCCCCATCACGCTTTCGCGGTATCAGAACTTTCAGTTCGTTCGCGAAGCGCTCAAGAAAGAGGGCGTCAGCCTGCCCATGCCGACCGGCAACTAGGCCAGGCGCCGCGCTTGCAGCACCATTGCCAGCGTAACCGTGTAAAAAAAGCCTGCCCCCGGGAAACCGTTTCGCCCTGGGGGCGGGCTTTTCATGACGCCGCGACGGCCTGGGCGTCACGCTGCAACCCTCGACCGGGGAGTCCTTATGCTGAAACTGCACAGAACCGCACTGACGGCGCTTGTCCTGGCCCTGCTTCTCGCCTGTGCCCAACTGTCCCTGGCGCAGCCGGGCGATCCGCTGCCCTCGTGGAACGACGGCCCGAACAAGACGGCCATCCTCGATTTCGTGCACAAGGTGACCCGCGAAGGTTCGCCGGATTTCGTGCCCGTGCCCGAACGCATCGCCACCTTTGACAACGACGGCACGCTCTGGGCCGAAAAGCCGCTCTATTTCCAAGTGTTTTTTATTCTCGACCGGGTGAAGGCCATGGCCCCGCAGCATCCCGAGTGGCAAACCCGGGAACCGTTTGCCTCGGTGCTCAAGGGGGACCTCAAGGGCGCCTTTTCCGGCGGCGACCAAGCGCTTGTCGCCCTGGCCCTGGCCGCCCAGACCGGCATGTCCACGGCGGACTTCGCGCGGGAGGTGCAAGACTGGATCGCCACCGCCCGCCATCCCCAGACCGGGATGCTTTTCACGGAGATGGTCTACCAGCCCATGCTGGAACTGCTTGGCTATCTTCGCGCCAACGGTTTCAAGACCTTCATCGTCTCCGGCGGGGGCATCGAATTCATGCGGCCCTGGACGGAAAGGGTTTACGGCGTGCCGCCCGAACAGGTGGTGGGCAGCAGTTTCCAGACGCAATACGAGATGACCCCGGACGGCCCGGTTCTCATGCGCCTGCCCAAGATCGCCTTTGTCGACGACAGGGAAGGCAAGCCCGTGGGCATCAACGCACATATCGGCCGTCGTCCCGTCGCCGCCTTCGGCAACTCCGACGGCGACATCCAGATGCTGGAATGGACCACCGTGGGCCAAAAGGGGGCGCGGCTGGCCATGCTGGTGCACCACACCGACGCCGCCCGCGAATACGCCTACGACAAGGGCACGGAAAAAGCCTTGAAGGAAGCCACGGCCCGGGGCTGGAACATCGTGGACATGAAGGACGATTGGAACGTCATCTATCCTTCCGTGAAAAAATAGGGCAAGGCCGGAGGAACGCGCAGGGTCCACGATTTCCCCTGGCCACGTCCGGCGTCGCCGGGCTTGGCGTCCGCAGTGCACCTTTACCGTCCGGTCGCCCAAGAGGTTTTTTGCCGCATGGCGTCTTCCCGGAAATCCGTCACGGACCTGATCCTGCACCTGCATCCGCCAAGCGTGCCCGCCGCGACGCTGCGTTTCAGGCTGAGTTTCGGCCTTGGCGGCATGGCCGTGACACTTGCCGGGCTGCTTTTCGTCACGGGCCTTCTGCTGCTGCTGGCCTACCGCCCCGAAACCGACGCGGCCTACGGTTCGATCCTGGTCATCACCCGGGAAGTCCCCTTCGGTCCCTTTGTCCGCAACATCCACCACGCCAGCGCCAACCTGCTGGTGGCCGTGGCCCTGCTGCACCTTTTCCGCGTGGCGGCGACCGGCGCGTTCGGCCCGGGACGGCGGCTCAACTGGATCATCGGCCTTGCGCTTTTGGCCCTGGTCCTGGCCGCGAACTTCACCGGCTACCTGCTCCCCTGGGACCAGCTCGCCTACTGGGCCGTGACCATCTGCACCAGCATGCTTAGCTACGTGCCCCTTGGCGGGCAGTGGCTGCTGGAACTGTTCCGGGGCGGCACGGACATCGGTCAACCGACCCTGGCCAATTTCTTCGTGCTCCACGTGGCGGCCGTGCCCGGTCTGCTGATCGCCTTTTCCTTCTGGCACTTCTGGCTGGTCCGCCGGGCCGGGGGGCTTGTCCGCTCCGGGGAGGAGGGCGGTCCGCGCCTGCCGACCGTGCCGCATCTGCTTGCGCGGGAGGCGGCCGTGGGCCTGTCGCTGATTGCTTTCGTGCTCCTTGTCGCCATGGTCTGGGACGCGCCGCTTCTGGCCCAGGCAAATCCCGCGCTGAGCCCCAATCCGGCCAAGGCGCCGTGGTATTTCCAGGGCTTCCAGGAGCTCCTGCTCCATCTCGATCCGGTTTTCGCCGTCTGTATCTGGCCGCTTCTCGGCGCGGCGGCCTTGCTGGCCGTGCCCTTTTGGCCCGGCAGCGCCCTGCCGCCCGGGGACTGGTTCGGCTCGCCGCGCGGCCGGCGTCTGGCCGCCGGGATGTTCGCGGCCGGCCTGCTGCTCACCACCGGGGTCATCCTGCTGGACAATTTCCTGCCGGTCGCCGCCGGGCCGTCCGGCAGCGCCTGGATCACCCGGGGCCTTTTGCCCACGTTCCTCGTGCTCGCCGTCTTCGCGGGCGCGTATCGGTTGCTGGTCAAAACATGGGGCGCGCCCCGGGCCGAAGCCGTGATGGCCTGTCTGTGCCTGGCCCTGGCCGGACTTGTCGTGTGCACGGTCGTCGGCGTCTGGTTTCGCGGCCCGGAGATGCGCCTTGTCTGGCCCCTGGCGCAAGGAGGCGCGTCGACACCATGAAGCGGAACAGAAAGGAGGCGGCGAAGGCCATGGATAACGCCCAGGCCGAACCCGGCCGCCGCCGGTTCTTCGGCTGGCTGTGGGCCGTGATCGGACTCGCCGCCGTGGCGGAATTCTGCTGGATCGGCGTCTCGTTTCTGCTTGCCCGCAAGGCGCGAAGCGCCAAGGCCGCCGGGGCGCGCATCGTTACCGCCGGGGCCGTCGACGCCTTTTCGCCGGATACGGTGACCGCCATCCCAAGCGGCCAGTTCTTCCTGGCCCGCCTGCCCGACGGCGGTTTTCTGGCCCTGTCGCGCACCTGCACGCACCTGGGCTGCTCGATCCATTGGGACGCGGAAAAAAGCCGCTTCCAGTGCCCCTGCCACGGTTCGAGCTTCAGTCTGGCCGGCGAGGTCCTAAGCGCCCCGGCCCCGAGGCCCCTGGACTGTTACCCGGTGCGCATCGAAAACGGCCTGGTCAAGGTGGACGTGGCCGCCCCGCGCCGCCGGGACCGCTTCGAACCGGATCAGGCCGCCCGGATCTGACGCCGTGCCAACCCGGGACGACAGCATGCCATGACGCAGGCCACGGACAACACCAAACCCTGGGAACGGGCGGCCCTTTTCGCCGCCGGGATCATCCTGGCCTCGCCGGTTCTCTATCTGCTCGTCTTCGGCCCGGGAAAGCCCCCGCCCAAGGACACGCCGGCCGCCTTCGTCGGCAGCGCGAAATGCCAGAAGTGCCATGAGACGCAATACAAGAAATGGCTCGGCTCCGACCACCGCCTGGCCATGGCCGAAGCCGGCGAGGGCACGGTGCTCGGCGATTTCGGCAACGTCAGCTTCACCGATCCCTACAGCCACGTGGTCTCGCGTTTTTTCCGCAAGGACGGCCGCTATTACGTCGAAACCGAAGGCCCGGACGGCAAGCCCGGGCAGTTCCGGATCGCCTACACCTTTGGCGCGCGCCCCTTGCAGCAGTACCTCGTGCCCTTTCCCGGCGGCCGGCTCCAATGCCTCAACATCGCCTGGGACGTGGACAAAAAGACCTGGTACCGCCTGCCGCCCTATGACGCGGTCCCGCCGGGCGACTGGCTGCACTGGACCGGCGGCGGGCAGACCTGGAACGCCATGTGCGCCGAGTGCCACTCGACCAACGTGACCAAGGGCTACGATCCCGAAACCGGCGACTACCATACCACCTGGTCCGAGATCACCGTGGGCTGCGAGGCCTGCCATGGCCCGGGCTCCAAACACCTGGCCTGGGCCGCTATGCCGCCTCTGGCCCGAAGCCGGACCGACAATTCCGGCCTCACCGTGCGCACGGGAAACGTCACCGCCGACGCGCAAATACGGCTGTGCGCGCCCTGCCATTCCCGGCGCTTCCAGCTCGGCGACAACCGCCATGTCCAGGGCGAGCTGCTCGACCTCATGGTGCCGGAGCTTTTAAACGAAGGGGTCTATTATCCCGACGGCCAGATCCTCGGCGAGGACTATGTGTACGGCTCCTTTGCCCAAAGCAAGATGCACCAGCGCGGCATTCGGTGCAGCGATTGTCACGACGTGCATAGCGGCAAGCTTCACAAGGAAGGCAACGCCGTGTGCACCCAATGCCACCGGGCCGCCGTCTACGACACCAAGGAGCATCATTTTCATAAGGAAGTGCATGAGGGAAAGCCAAGCGACGGGCACCTGTGCGTCAAGTGCCACATGCCCGGCCGCTATTACATGGGCATCGACTACCGCCCGGACCACAGCCTGCGCGTGCCCCGTCCGGACTTAAGCGCCAGCATCGACACGCCCAACGCCTGCATGGCCAAGGGCTGCCATGCGGACAAGAGCCTCGCCTGGAATATCGAGGCCTGCACGAAATGGTACGGCGAGACGCGAAAGCCCCAGTACGGGACGGTCTTCGCCGCCGGTCGCGCCCGGAAGCCGGAGGCCGAGGCGGGCCTGATCCGTCTGGCCGAGGACCCGCTGTTGCCGGCCATCGTCCGGGCCACGGCCCTGGGGCTCTTGCGCGCCTATCCCAACCCGGCCAGCCACGCCTGTCTGGCCAAGGGGCTCGACGACCCGGACGCCCTGATCCGCTACACCGCCATCCGCAGCCTGGAATACTTCGATCCCGACACAAGGCTCAGGCGCATCGCGCCCAAGCTCTACGACCCGGTCAAGGCGGTGCGCATGGAAGCGGCCATGATGCTCTCCGCCCTGCCGGAAGACCGTCTGCGCCCGGACGACCGGGAGGCCTTTCGCAAGGCCCTTGGCGACTACCGGCAAGCCATGCGCTACAACGCCGACCTGGCCCCGGAGCGCTACAATCTCGGCAACCTGGCCGCCAACCGGCACGATGTGCCGACGGCCATCCGCGAATACGAAAAAGCCATTGCCATCGATTCCCAGTTCTACCCGGCCAAGGTCAATCTGGCCGTCCTTTTGAACGGGCAGGGGAAAAACGAGGAAGCCGAACGGCTCTTGAAGGAAGTCCTGCTGCAACGCCCCGAGCTTTACGAAGTGTCGTATTCGTTGGGACTGCTACTGGCCGAGATGCGCAAGTACAAGGAAGCGGAGCATTATCTGGAAAGCGCCGCGATGGGCATGGACTACGGCCGCGCCTCCTACAACCTGGGCCAGGTGCTGCTGGTGCTTGGGGAGCCCGAGCGGGCGGCGCGGGCGTTTTCGCGGGCCCTGGAGCTCGCTCCCGGGGATCAACAGGCATTTGCCGCCCTGGCCGGGCTTTACCTGCGCACGGGGCGGACGGACAAGGCCAGGGAGCTGGCCGAGCGTCTCCTGCATGAGTTCCCGAACCACCAGGGCGCAAAGCAACTCTTACGTCGCCTGGGGAATTAGCCTCGTCCCACTGTTGCTATTTTGCATGAACAATGGCGTCCTGCGTTCGGACTGAGGTGGTACGGATTGGTTGGACAGGTTGGCGGCGAAGTTACGGTAAAGAGAGTCCGGTTGGTGTCCATGCCGCCTCGCATGCCGAGTGGCCTTCCCGGTTCACGTCGGAGCGGATGTCGCCGCCAAGGGGGGACGCATCATTTGCGGGCTCCTCCCTTACCCTGGATGAGGGCCTCGGGGTGGCGTTCGAGGAAGTCGGCCAGTTCGCGGATGGACCGGGCGGCGCGCGCGATTTCCGACAAGGCCCGGTTGAGGTCCGTGACGGTGGGCGAGTTGGCGTTGACGATCTTCTGGAAATTGCCGAGCGCCCCCCGGGCATCCTTGAGGGTTGCGTCGAAGGAGCCCATGGCGGAGATGGCCGCCGCCGCCAGTCCGTCGGCGCGGCGGTCGACATTCCGGGCCAGGCCGCTGTAGGCGTCCAAGGTTATTTCCAGCATGTGCGCCAGCGGGTTCACCTGGCTTTTGACGGCTTCCAGCATGGTCGTGGCGCTGGTGAGCGCGGTGTCGATCTTGGCCGGCATCCGCTTGACCTGGGGCGAGTTGACCAGGGCCTCGATGCCCGTGACCGCGCCGATAAGCCGGTCGACGAGTTCCTGGAGCGGGAGCTTCTCCAGGGTCTTGGTCAGCTTTTCGAACATGGACGGCACGGTGGGGATCTCGACCAGATCGGACTTGCCGACCAGCCGTTCCGGGGTGTCGGGCATGAGGTCCAGGGCGATGGCCAGTTGCCCGGTCACGAAGCTCTGGGTGACGAGCTGGGCGCGCAGGCCCTTTCGGATCAACAGCCGCAGCAGATCGGCGGGCGAGGTGTCGCGCGCCTGCAGGAGTGTTTCAACCGTCCGTTTGGGCCCCGGGCCGCTCAGTTCGACGCGGCCGCCCAGGATTTCCACCACCACGGGGATGTAAAACTTCAGGTGCTCCGGATCGGCCAGGATGCGGATTCCCTTGACCGTGCCCAGGGGGACGCCGCGAAAAAGAACCGGTGCGCCGACCTCGAGTCCGCTGACGGAATTGGGGAAAAACATGATGCAGCGGAGTTTCGGCGTGAAAAGCGTGCCCGAGCCCAGGGCGACGATGGCCCCGAGCCCCAGGGCCAGGGCTCCGAGCACGAACAGGCCGATCAGGGTTTTGTTGGCTTTGGCGCTCATGGTGAAAAGCGGCGGCCGGCGACGCTGGGAAACGCCGCCGGCCGGTTTCATGCCGCGCTTACGGCATGGGCACGATCTCCCCGGGCCGCCACTTGTGCGCGAACCACGGTTCGAGCGGGCCGTAAAGCCGCAGGATCACGTTCCAGCCCTGGCCTGGGATGGTCTGGACCCAGTTCTTCTCCTTGCCCGCCGGAGGCTTCGGCCCGAAGTACACGTCCACAGACCCGTCCGCATTGACGGCGAGCCCCTTGGTCTGGCTGCTGACGCTCGGAAATTCCTGGTCGGTCTGGAGCATGGAGCGGGTCTGGTTGCTGTAGACGATGACGGACCAGAAATCCTTGACCGGGATGTTCGGCGGCAGGTGCAGCGTATAGTTTTTGCCGCCGTCGAGGGGCTTGCCATTGGCGTCGAGCAGGGCCCAGGCGTACTGGGAGCCCCGGCCGACCATCTGCACCTCCATGGCCGGAGTCACGCCCGTAGCCACGAAGAAGAACATGATGGCCCCGTCGAGGTTGTCGACCCCGGGCTGGCTCTCGAATTTGTAGCCGCCGACGAAGGGCACCCGCCAGGCGCTGTTAGCGTAATAGTAGCCCGCTTTCTGGCGCATCTTGTAGGCCACCGCCCGGGCCGTGCCGTCGGCCACGGCCACGGCCTCGGTCAGGATCTTGCGCAGGCGGGCGTCGGGCGCGAACGGCTTGCCCTTTTCGATGCCGATGGAGGCGAAATAGCCCAGCGTCACCGGATCGAGGGACGCGGTCGGCTCCTCCTGCACCACTTGGTTCAGGAGTCCCCAGAAGCTGTAATCGGCCGGGGCCACGGTGTTGAAGTCCTTGTTCGACAGGTCCACGAAATGCATTTCGGGAGCCGGTCCCTTGTGTCCCAGGGGATAGATCCTGGTGAACTTCTTGACGAGATCCACACCGGGCTTGGGATCACCGGCGACGAGGAAGCTGCGCCAGGGAATCCACAGGCTGTAGGTCGGCGCATGGACCACGTGGTAGCCCTTGGGCACGGCGCCTTTGTAACCGGGAGGCAAAAGCAGGTACTTGCCGCCCTTGCCGTGGTCCGGGCCGGTGATGCCGACATCCCCCACCCACCTGTACCACATGTCGTCGATGAGCCCGAGGACCTTGGGCGGCACTTCGAGCACCAGCGGCCCGTCTTTGAGGTCAACCCAGGTCCAGCTGTAGACGGTGTTGTCGTTGGCGGTCAGGAAAATCGAACGCGAATTCACGAGCTGCTCGAAAATGGGCACGGTGGCGTTTTTCGGGCCGAGCGTCGCTATGGCGTTGCGGTTGGAGGCCTGGTTCACGGCCGGCAGCCCCAGCAGATAGGCCTGCACGGCGCGCTGGAAATCCAGGTTGTCGTAGAGCTTGGCCACGGTCGCCGCATCCGGGAAGCCGGAGTCGAAACGCAAGGTGCCAAGGCGCGTTTCCACGCTCGCCGGCGCGGCCACGCCCGGCGGCATGGGGGTGGTCATTTTATACGTCTGCGGGGGTGCGGCAGGCGGCGGCACAACGGCCGGGCCTTTCGTCCGGGCGCAGGCGGACAGGGCCAGCGCCACGGCCACAAGCGCTATTGTTGTATATCGCATTTCGCCCTCCTTCTCCATGAAAGATGCATAACAAGGAACTGTGAAAGGAAAATCCCTTCACAAGGGTTCTCCCCCATCCAACACTCGCCTCATCCCAAACCTTCTCGCGACCATGTCCGTATCTACGGCTGGAAGTTGCAGGCGCCCTCCTTGCAAGCGTCATAGGTATTGCCGAACTCATCCTGGACAATCCAATTGTAGCCTTTGGGCGTCGAGACAACGAGATCCTTCTCCGGTATGGCCACCCGGTATTTCCAGCCCGAAGCAGGCTTTATTCTGTCACCAAGGGTCTTAAGGGCGTTGTAGGACATGGCGGGGTCGACGATTTTACTGAAAGCCTGCATGACCCATGGCGTCCCCTGCGCATCCTCGATAATGAACACGGGCTCGCCCTTCTTAAAGGTAAAAACGGACTTGCGATGCGATTTGAGTGGCTTGTAAGGTTCCAGGCCTTTTTTGAAGTCAGCACCTTTTGGCAGAACGCCCTTGCCCCACCAACGGGCCTTCAGACCGTCGAACGTATCCACGGGACCGACGGGGATCGTGACCGAGTCCATCGTCCAGCCACGGGGGCCATTTTTAAAGACCGTGTAGGTGTCGTAGTCGTCGTGCAGCGCTTTGGCGTCGACCTTGGACCACATGGCCTGTGGACACGTGTCCATTTTGTTCGTGCCATCGTTAAGGTTGCTGGTGTTAAAATAGTGCCCGGTTATTCCGGTTTCCGGAGAGCCGACAAGCATCCATATTTCACAATATTGGACGCCCCGCAGGGATTTGAATGTCATGTTCCTTGCTGTCGCAGGGACAGGAACCTGTTTTTTGCCGGCGGCAAAGGAAGAAGTCGTTGCCGCGGCAAGGATCATGGCGCACATGAGCGCCACTATTTTCATACGCACAAATCCCTCCTTTGTAGAAAAATGCCTGAATGGACCGAAGCCCTTTTTGGGAAAACCCGTTCCTTTTGTATGGAGCCGGGAGGCCCCGTCCGTGCCACGTCGGATTCCCCGCCTCGTTTGCATCACCTGTCTTTGCGCAAGAGGTCCTGTCCCCCCCTTTCCGGAGAAAGAGGGGGACAGGACGCGGTTATTAATCGCTCGTGCCTTTGGCGCGCTGGGCAGCGGCCAGCTTCTTCTCGTCTTCGGGAGAGAGCTTGGGCCGGTCCACGGTCAGCGTGATCTTTTCGATTGTGCCGTTAAAGGGAAACGGCGTCTGGTAATCGGCGTCGTTGACGCCGGTCAGGGTGTCCGAGCCGATGTCGAGGGACTCGTCCCATTGCAGGGTAAACGGCAGGGAGTGTTCCATCTTTCTGGTGTCCACGGCCTGGCCGTCGACCTTGAGGGTGCCCGTGCCGCCGCGCCCGACGCCCGAGAAGCTGTTGAAGGCCAGGGTGCCCGGCCCCATGCCGTCGTAGGCGAAGTCGAATTCCAACACATGCTTGCCCGGAGTAAGCGCCGGGCCTTCCCACTTGATCCGCTCGAGGTCGACCAGGTTCCACAGGAACACGGGCTTGCCCCTAAGCAAGTAGAAGCCGTAGCCGCCGAAACGGCCGCCCTGGGTGATGAGCATGCCGTCGCCGCCCCCTTCGGGGACCTCGACTTCGGCCTTGAAGTTGTAGGAGGCGTTCAAGACCGAGGGGGCGTCGCCGTTGGGCGTGCCGGTAAGCGGCCTTGTCCAGGTGAAGACGTCGCGGCCGGCGGTGAGGCTCGGTCGCGGCGCGATGAGGCGTTGCACCACCTCGGTATTGAGGGGCAGCACCTGGTGCTTCCTGGCTTCGTCCATGAAAAGCCCCCGCATCTGCTTGAGCTTTTCCGGATGCTTTGCCGCCACGTCCGAGAACTGGGTCCAGTCCTTGGTGAGGTCGTAGAGTTCCCAGGGGTAGGTCATGGGGTCCCTGGCCGGGGAAACCATGTCCCATGGCGGCCGCATGACCTTGGTGCTGGCCAGCCAGCCGTCGTGGTAGATGGCCCGGTCGCCCATCATTTCAAAGTATTGCGTGTGATGCCGCGAGGGCGCTTGGGCGTTTTTCGCGTCGAAGGTGTAGTACAGGCTCACACCCTCGATGGGGCTTTGCTTGATGCCGTCCACCACTTCCGGGGCTTTGATGCCGGTGGCCTCGAGGAGGGTCGGCACGATGTCGATGACGTGGGAGAACTGGGTGCGGATGCCGCCAGCGTCCTTGATGACCTTGGGCCAGGCGATGGCCATGCCCTGGCGCACGCCGCCGATGTGCGAGGCGATCTGCTTGGTCCAGGGAAACGGCGTGTCAAAGGCCCAGGCCCAGGGCACGGCCATGTGGGGATAGGTCTTGTCCGATCCCCAGACGTCATAGAAGGCCTTGAGCTGGTCCTCGACGGGCACGGTGATGCCGTTGAACATGGCCACTTCGTTGGGCGTGCCGACGAGGGTGCCTTCCGAGCTCGTGCCGTTGTCGCCGTTGATGTAGATGATGAGCGTATTGTCGAGCTTGCCCATGTCCTCCACGGCCTGGATGACCCGGCCGATCTCGTGGTCGGTGTAGGCCACGTAGGCGGCGAAGACGTCGGCTTGCCGGATAAAGAGCTTCTTTTCGTCGGCGTTAAGCGAATCCCACTTCTTGAGCAGGTCGTCCGGCCAGGGGGTGAGCTTGGCGTCGGCCGGAATGACCCCGAGCTTTTTCTGGTTGGTGAAGATCTGTTCACGCAGTTTGTTCCAGCCCTGGTCGAACAGGTGCATCTTGCTGATTTTCTCGATCCATTCCGGGGTCGGATGATGCGGGGCGTGGGTGCCGCCGGGCACGTAGTAGACGAAAAACGGCTGGTCGGGGGACAGGGCGTTGATGCGGTTCATGTAGTCGATGGCGTCGTCGGCCATGGCCGTGGTCAGGTTCCAGCCGGGTTTGCCCTTGAAGGGGTAGATCTGGGTGGTGTTGCGGAAGAGGTTCGGTTCCCACTGGTTGGCGTCGCCGCCGACGAACCCGTAGAAATAGTCGAAGCCCATGCCGATGGGCCACTGGTCGAAGGGGCCGTCCTGGCTGGCCTGGAAGGCCGGGGTGTTGTGGTCCTTGCCGAACCAGGAGGTGCGGTAGCCGTGGTCCTTGAGGATCGTGCCGATGGTGGCCTTGTCCTTGGGGATGAAACTGTCGTAGCCGGGGAAGCCCGTGGCCTGCTCGGCGATGACGCCAAATCCCACCGAGTGGTGGTTGCGGCCGGTAATCAGCGCCGCCCGGGTCGGGGAGCACAGGGAGGTGGAGTTGAAGTTGGTGTAGCGCAGGCCGGCCTCGGCGATGCGGTCCAGGGCCGGGGTCGGGATCACGCCGCCAAAGGTGCTTGGCACGCCGAAGCCCGAATCGTCGGTCATGATGAGGAGGATGTTGGGCGCGCCTTTGGGCGGCACGATGCGCGCCGGCCAGTAGGGTTTGGACTGCTGCGCGGTGTCTTTGATGATGCCGTGGAATTTCTGGGGCGGGGCCGGGAGCTGGCCGCCCGGAATGGTGATGGTGGCGCTTGGCGATCCCGGGGGGCCGCTTTGCTGGGCCGCTGCCGGGAAGGGCCCGAGGGCTGTCAGCACAAGCGCCGTCAGGACGATGGCGAGGACGCGTGGCATATGTTTCCTCCATCGGTTCGATGCATGATTGCCGGATCGGCATGCGTCAGCCTGCCGTCAGAAGGCCCTCCGAACAGACGCGGCCCGCTTGGCGCGCACGTCGCCGGAACATCTAAAACGGCGGGTTGACCGGGACATAGACCGTCACGCCGTTTTGGATCACAGGCTGGTAGTAGGCGCCGCCCACGGTGTAGTACGTCGCCCCGTTGACGAGTACCGGTTCGGCCGCGGGCGGCAGGGCGTAGAGCGTTGCGGCGGTCGCCGCCACGGCCGCGGTGGTCACGGCGGCGGCAGCCGCCACCGCGCCAGGGTTCACGACCGGCACGGGTGCGATGGGGTGCGGTCCGAACCAGGGCGCGGGCGGATGGTAGCCGACCGGACCGAAGGCCGGGGCGAAGGGGGCGGGCATGGGAGCCGGCCCCATGGGGTGCGGACCAGCCCCGAACGCGGCCGGGCCCATGGGCGGCGGAACGTGCATGGCCCCGGCCGGGGGCATGCCGCCATAAGGCGCGGGCGGATGGTAGCCAGCGTTCATGCCGCCGAAGCCGCCGGCGGGCGGATGAAAGCCACCGTTCATACCGCCAGCCGGCATGGGCGGATGAAAACCGCCCTCCATGCCGCCGGGCATCGGGGGGTGGAAGCCGCCGCCAAAACCGCCGGCCGGTGGATGAAAGCCGCCGAAACCGCCGCCGTGGAAACCACCGAACCCACCACCGTGAAAGCCGCCGCCGAAGCCCCGAAAGCACGGGGCGGACGGTGCAAAAACCAGGACCAGACCGGCCGCCAGCCCGAGAAGGCCCGCCAGCCGCATGATTTTACGCGAAAGGAGCATTGCCATGGCGCGCCTCCGTCAGGGCTTGGGCCCGGCCGCGGGGGCGGGGGCGGGAGCGGCGAGTTTGACCCGCACGGCGTCGGACGGCGGCGTGAATGCGAACGTCTTGGCCGGAAAGTGGGAAACCGCCTTCCAGTCGGCATATTCGACCAGGGTGCGGGGATTGCCGTGCAGCGTCTTGTCCGTGACGGCCAGGCGCAACGGCCAGGGGGTCTTGCCGGCGTCGACCCACAACTCGAAATCGCGGGTGAGCTGGCGCAAGGCCAGATGATGGCAGGGTTTGCCGCCGACCTCGCTCTCGCCGACATAGACGGCTTCGAGCACCCCATCCATCATGCTCTTGTAGGGATCGTCGGCCAGCAGATCGATCATGGGTCCGACCAGACGCAACCGCGCCATGGCCATGTCCAGGGCGGCGGCCAGTCGCGGCGGCACGTCGAAGGCGACGTAGGCCTTGGAGGTGGCGTCGTAGACCTGGAAGGCCGTGCCGTTTTGGTTCCAGACGCCGGAGATGTCGTCGCCGACGGCCTCGGCGCGCAGTTTGTCCGGACGCGCGACCTTGATGGCCGTCTTGTGGAAAAAGGCCACCTTCTGTCCGTTGGGGAAGACCCTGTCCACCAGGCTTTTTTCCGTGACCGAAAAGGCGCTTAGGGACTGCATGTGGGCGGCCACGGCGCGCAGCAGGGCGTCGGCCTTGGGGTCGATGGTCGTCGCGGCCCCGGCCGGCCCGGACAAAAACGCGAGGCACAGCAAGGCCGTCGCCACCAAAAGAGCGTGTTTGCGCATGGGCGGATTCCTCATCCTCAGCCGCCATGCCTGGCCCGGGAAACACGCCCCTGGGCGGCCGGCGGGTTTGCGGGGGCGCGAAAGACCTCCCCCGCCGGGTGGTGATGGGTCGGGCCGGAGCCCGGGGGGTCTGTGGACTAAAACGTGAAGGCCAACCCCAGAATGGGACCGCTTAGGGTCGCATCGAACTTGAAGGCGCTTTTGCCGCTGCCCTCATCGTGGTTGACGCCCACGGCCCGGTAGCCGAGGAGCACCGTGCCGTGTTTCCAGAACGTGTAGCCCAGGGCGGCCGTGACGTCCCAGGTGATGGCCGAGCTGATGGAGAAGCCGCCGATGCCGCCGCGCAGGTTCAAAAGCCAGTCCCTGGCGAAATGAATTTCGGCCCTGGCCCCGACGATGGGATCGACCCAGGTCTTCGACTGGAAGATGTCGCGCCCGCCCCGGGCCCGGTCGCCGTCGAGCTTGAGCGCCAGACTCCAGATGCGCGCCCCGGCCAGGAGATCGAAGTCCAGGGAGGCGTTGCCCGTCCGGCCCAGGGGGACGCTCCCCAGGCGGTAAAAGGCGGCGATGTCGATGAGCAGCAGGCTGGTCTTGCCGTCGAGGGAGACGCGCTTGCCCGAGGCCTGGTCGCCAAGCAGCGAATAGTTGAAATCGGTAAAAAGCCCCACGCGATCCCTGTAGAGGCCCTCGAGGTGCACCATGGCGGCCATGTTCAGGTACTTTGAAAGGTCGGCGAAGGAGGCGTCGACCGTGGTGTCGTAGCCTTTCGCGCCGATGGTGCCGGAAAGGCCCGTCAGCCAGGCATAGGGAACGACGGTCCAACGAAAGTCGCCTTGTGTTTTCGTTTCCGTTGCACGGACTTCGGCGGGAACGGCGGCAAGCATGATGCAGATGGCGATAAACAGGGGGAAGAGTACTATTTTACGCATTCCTGGCTCCGGCATTTTTTCGGCGATGAAAAGAGATTATTGCGACATCGCGAACATCGGGCCGTGACGCAAAGGGATTTCCCCGGGACGAAGAGATTGCAGAATTAAACCGATCGGTAGCACTTTTCACGGCTGATGTCTTATTCGAAGACGCAAGTTTTGCTAAAAAAACGAAAGACCCGCCATCGTGGATAGCGGGTCCCAATGCAAGGAAATGGCGCGGCGTCAGGTTCTTGCCACGGATTCGGAAGGCTTTTCGCCGAACCGCTCGCGGTAAAGGCGGCTGAACAGGCTCTGGGAGGCGAAACCGCAGGCCAGGGAAACGGACAGCACGCTTGTGCCCGGCGCGGCGCAACGCAACAAATCCCGAGCCCGGGATAAGCGGCATTCCCGCAGAAACCGCGACGGGCTATAGCCGCGATGCTTTTTGAAGGCCAGCTGGATGGAACGGGCGCTCATGTTTGTGAGGTCGGCCAAATCGCCGAGATTGAGCGGTTTGTCGGCATTGGCTTCAAGGAAGTTTTCCACCAGGGCGACCACCTTGGGTGGGGCCGGCAACGGCGGCGCCAGCAGAGCCCCCCGGGCATTGTGCTCCAGGCAGGTCAAAAGGGCCGTCAAAAGGAGCTGTTCGTATTGGCCGACGAGCAGAGGTTCCTGGGCGAGCGCGGTATCGTGTTCGTACAAGGCGGCCACTTGGTTGATGATGGCCAACAAGCGCTTGGGGCCGGGTTGCGACAAATCGATTTGATTGGCGAAACGAAGCGCGTGTCGCAAAGGTTTGCCGGTGAGTTTTTCCAGCATTCGTTCGACAGCCACGCGGGCGAAACGGACCGTCATATTGTTATAAAAAGGCTCGACGGCAATAACGGAAGGCTGATCGAAATCGAGAAGGCTGGCGAGTTTGTCCGGAATGCAAAGGGATGTCTTTCCTTTTATGCGGGCTTCCAGTCGCCCATGCGTCACAAAGATCAGTACGAAACTCTTGATGTCGATGGCGGCATGGATATGAAAGCCGGCTGACGACGCCGCGGCATTGAAGGAAACATGCCCAATCTTCACATGGTTGTAGATCATTTTGAATTTTTTCTTGTTAACCACGTCGATATGCCCATTCCGAAAATTTTCAGATAACGCGGCATTCACGTCGTCAGGGCTGTTTGTTTCAAAATAGCGATAGGGAGATAGGGGAATATAAATACTGTCAACATCGAGAAGATTGTTTCCGTCAGGCATAATGTTGATTCAGGCGCTATGTTTTTTGTGGAACAATGGACCAACAGAACCGCGTCAGGGATCACTGCGCACGCCAGCCGGTTTCACGGGGACCGGGCGAGACATACAAAAACACGATCACATAAAAAACAAATCATCAAAAGGAAAAGATGCGTTGCCCAAAAAACATTCCCGGAAATACATCCATTCGCCAGACGCAGGAAGAAACTTGATGGAAGCGAGCAGATCGCCAGGATCGGGAAACGGGAGAACGGCAGGGGGCACGACTGACACAACCGCCTGATGCCAGTCAGCAGACATGGCCGAACAGCCCCCCGATCACAACCTTGGCTTGAACCGCGGAAGACAATGCAGCCGGGCCTGTAACGAAATCTGTGTAAACCTCCTGGGGCGTTCGCCCCTTAGTGGAGATTTACACAGATTTCGTTACAGGCCCCTCTCTTGCGGAATATGGGACCGCCCCCCCCTTTCCCAAAAGACTCCCACCTCACCTCTTTACGTCTTCCCGCTTTTCACCCCATAGCGTATGCTGCGGCATGCGCAAACGACTCGTCTTGGCCGGCGGCGGCCACGCCCACCTCTTCACCCTGTCCCGGCTTGGTGTCTTTGACGATGCCGGCATCGACGTCGTCTGCGTCGCGCCCGGTCCGTTCCTCGCCTATTCCGGCATGGGCCCGGGCATGCTTTCCGGTCGTTATGCCCTGGAGGACCTGCGCTTCGATATCGAGGCGATGTTGTCGGCAGGCGCTCGCCATACGCGCGGTGCCTCCCGCTTTCCCCCCGCACGGGCGAACGGCGCGTTCGGGCATGTCTTTGTCCAGGGCCGCGTGACCGGCATCGATCCGGAGGGAAAAGGGCTTGTTCTGGAGGACGGCCGGGAACTTGCCTACGACGTGGCGAGTTTCGGCCTCGGCAGCGTGGTCGACGCGCCGTTTCCCGTCGCGGGCGAGGGCGTCCGCACGGTCAAGCCCATCGAAAACCTGCTTGCGGCCAGATGCGCCATCGAATCCCGGGTGGAAGCCGGGGAGGCGGTGCGGGTGGTGGTGGCCGGAGGCGGGGCCTCGGCCTTCGAGGTGGCGGGCAACGCGCTCGGGCTCCTTGCCGGCCTGGGCGTCACCAAACCGCTGGTGACAGTGGTGGCCGGGCGCGGGCTGCTGCCGGGCTGGCCGGCGCGGGCGCGGCGGCTGGCCCATGCCTCCCTCACGTACCGGGGGGCCAAGGTCCTTTGCGACCGGGTGGAGCGGTTCGACGGGGGACGGGTGATGCTTGTCGGCGGCGGGTCGCTTTCCTGCGACATGCTGCTCGTGGCCACGGGTACGCGCCCGCCCGGCGTTTTCGCCCGAAGCGGCTTGACCCTGTCCCCGGACGGAGGGCTCTCGGTCAACGCCTTTTTACAAAGCCCGCTTTATCCCGACATCTTCGGCGGCGGCGACTGCGTCCATTTCGCGCCGAAGCCGCTTCCCCGGGCCGGGGTCTACGCCGTGCGCCAGGGGCCGGTCCTGTGCGCCAACCTGCTGGCCCGCCTCACCGGCCGGAATTTGACTCCCTTTCGCCGGACCGGCACGGATTATCTGGCGCTGCTCAATTGCGGCGACGGCCGGGCGATCCTGCGCCAGGGGCCGCTGGTCCTCGAAGGCCGGTGGTGCATGGCGCTCAAGGATTGGATCGACCGGCGCTTCATACGCTCGTTTGGGCCTCCGCGTCCGCCTCGGAAATCTGGCAGGCCGGCATGACATGGCCCGGCAATCCGACCACCGTCTCCAGGTCGGCCAGGATCTTCCGCTTGTAGCTTTGCACCAGCGGCTCGTTGTGCATGATCATGTCGAGCTGGCGGGTGTGCATGAGCATGTAGCCGACGACCATAAGCGCCGTCAGCATCTCCGGCACGGCCCCGCCGCCGAGCCTGGCGAAGGACGCGTCCTCGTTGACCTCCACGGCAAAGCCCCGCACTTCCAGGATCTCGGCCACGAACTCGGCCCGACGCCGGCGCCGCGAATATTCCGCCGCCCCGCCCTTGAACTGAAAGCTGACGTAGTTCTCCTGGGGCCGCTCGCCCACAAGCGCCTCCACCGTGCAGAAGTGGAAGCCGAAGCGCGAGCTGAGGCACATATAATTGCTCGAAATCATGAAATAGTTTCGCTCGGCGAAGGACGAATGCGTGGCCGTCTCCAGCTGCGGGTTGGTCGAGGCCTGGGCGATGATGGACAAAAGGCCCCGGCCGTCCACCGGCGGCGGCCCCTCCCACGGCACGGCCACGATGCCGTCCCACAGCGCGCCGACCGGAATGCAGCAGATCTCCTCGAGCTTGACGTACTTGCCCGTGACGTCATGGGTGAACCCATCGTCGAGGTTGAGGAACCACCACTTCATGGCCGTGCCCTTGTACTTGAGCTGCTTGGCCGCCCGCTTGGAGAAATGGAACTCCTGGCCGAAGGCGAACATCTCGGTCACGGATTTCTCGTGGCAAAACCGGGTCACGTCGTGGAGCGTGCGGCAGTTTTCCGGGGCGAACGCCGGCACGTTGGGATCGATGAGGTACAGCGGGGTGATGCGGTCCATCACCCGGCGCAGGATGGCGTGCATGGGGGTGACGCGTTCCGGAGCGGGCTCCCGGGCGACGGCCGCCGCTTCGACCAGCTCCCGCACCAGGCCCGGATAAACGGCCCGGCCATCGGCGTCCACCGTGACCACGGCCTCCGGGACCAGAAGCCGCGTCGCGCCGGCAAGGCCCATGAGCGCCGGCACGCGAAATTCCCGGGCCACGTTGGCCAGATGGCCGGCCGCGCCGCCCTTCTCCGTGACGATGGCCGCCACCCGGTCGATGATGGAGGCATAACGTGGCGGCGCTTCGATGCTGACCAGCACCCCCCCGCGCGGAAACCGCAGCAGGTCGGCCTCACGGCGCACCACGAAAACCGGCCCCGACCCCACGCCGGGACTGGCCGTCGCCCCGCCGGCGGCCAGCGTCTCGCCATGCACCCGCCGGGGCGCGTCGCCGTCCCCGCCGCCCGGCAGCTGCACCAGCTCCCGGCACTGGAGAAACTGGATCTTGCCGGCCGTGTCCAAGGCCCATTCCACATCCACCGGCGCGCCGTACATGGTTTCAAGGGCCACCGCCGCCCGGCCCAGCTCCAGGGCCTGGGCATCGCTGATGCTCGGCTCTCCGGCACGCTCACCGGCGGTTTCGGTACGGCACACGCCTTCCCCGGGCAGGCACACGAACACCTGGTCCTTGTCCCGGATATGGCGCGCGACAAGGCGCGGCGGCTCGTCGCGGGAAATCACGAACTCGTCGGTCGCCACCGACCCGTCCACCACCGACTTGGGCAGGCCGAAGGCGCTGTGGATGTGTATGGCGTTGTCGCGGATGTCCAGCGGGTTGCGGGAATAGATCACCCCGCCGGAGGCGGCGTCGACCATGGCCATGACGCCCACGCACATGGCCACATCCTCGTCCGGGATGCCGCGACTTAAGCGGTAGGTCATGGCCTGCGGGCTGTACTTGCTGGCCAGGACCTCCTTGTAGGAAGTGAGGATGTCCTCGCCGGACACGTTGAGCTTGGAGGAAAACTGGCCGGCAAACGTCTGCCCGGCCTCGTCCTCGCCCAAGGCGGAGCTGCGCAGCGACACCGGCAACTCCCGGCCGAAGGGCGCGCACAGTTCCTTGTAGGCCCCCTTGATGGCCCGGGCCACGTCGTCCGGCACCTTGGCCTCGGTAATGGCGTTGCGGATGCGGGAACTGAGGATCAGCAGGTTGGCCTGGTCGTCGGGGCCGGCGGTCTGGAGCAGCCGATTGACCTCGTCCACGAGGTCGTTTTCCTCCATGAGCCGGTGGTAGGCCCGGGCCGTGACCGCGAAACCCGGCGGCACGGGCAGCCCCGTGCGGCGCACGATCTCGCCGAGCCCGGCCACCTTGCCGCCGACCGCATCGGCCATGTGGCGGCCGGCCTTGGCAAAAGGCACCACCAGCGCCTCCGATCCCTCGGGCGCGTTTTGCTGGAGGCATTCGCCGATGCCCCGCTGGATATCCTTGAGACGCGCGTACAGGACCGCGTACGTGTCCGGGGCGATGGCGTTTAAATGCTCCACCATCTTGTAGACGTTGACCGAGACGGCCGTGGAATGCGCCCGGATAAACGACATGCCGAAAGTGCGCCGGCCATGCAGCGCCTCCTCCATCTCGGACATGATCTCCAGGGCCTTCTTGTTGGCCGTTAAAAGCAGCTTGAAGTGGTGGTAGCGGCGCTTGAATTCGGCCTGGATCGCTTCCCCGGACTCAGCCGAAGCGTCCTCCGGCTCCCCACCGGAAAAAAGCCCCGCCAGTACGCGCTTTATCGTGCCGAACACGTCGCCCCCGCATAGCCGGATGCCCGGCCGGATTGGCATTTTTCGCTTCACTAACCATGTACCGTTTTGGAACAAGGATGGCAACGCGGCCCTGGCAAGGGGCAAGGAAAAGGCCTCCGGCGGCACGGGGGAACCCTTTTCGCAAAAAGGTTCCCGCCCCTGGACCCCCTTCAAAAACTTTCTCCGAGAAATATAGTTTACATCTAGGTGTAGTTTACAGTAAGATGTAAAAAACATCACGGAGAGTACCATGGCTACGGAAAAAACCAAGGGCTACCGCCATCTGCACGCCTTCCTGCTCCTGGCCCTGGCCCACGGGCCGGGTCACGGCGCGGCCCTGCGCGGCCGCATGCAGGGCCTGCTCCCGGTGCGGGGCGTGGATTCCGGAGCGGTCTACCGCACCCTGGCCACCCTCGAGGCCGACGGCGAAGTCGTCGGGGCGTGGGACGTCAGCGAGCGGGGACCGGCCAAAAAGACCTATCAACTGACCGAACGCGGCTGGGAGCGCCTGAAATTCTGGCGCGGTGACATCGCCTACCGGGCGCGGCTTTTGGCCGCCTTTCTCGAGGACGCGGACGCCGTTTTGGCCGGAGAGCGCGTAAAAGGAGACGCAACATGCGAAAAGCAGTAACCGCTCCGCTGGCGAAGGGGCCGGAGGATTCCGGGGCCTTGCTGTCCTTGCGGCCGCGCCAGTTGTTGTCCCTGATCGCGATCATTGTGGCCGGGATCGTCCTGCTTGCCGAAACCTCGGCCGGCGATTCCTCCCTGGCCAAGGCCGCCATCGTCGTCGTGCTGGCCATCGGCCTGTGGACCACGGGCTGGCTGCCGGAATGGCTGACCGCCCTGGTCTTCTTCTCCCTTTGCATGATGGGCAAGGTGGCCCCGGCCGCCGACGTCTTTGCCGGGTTTTCCTCCTCCGCCACCTGGCTGGTCCTGGCCGGCGCGGTCATCGGCCTGGCCATACAACATACCGGCCTCGGCGACCGGCTGGCCTCCCGGCTGACCCCGTTCATCGGGCGGTCCTTCCCCAAGGCCGTGGTCGCCGTGTCGCTGTTCGGCATGGCGCTTACCTTCGCCATGCCCTCGGCCATGGGCCGGGTCATGCTGGTGCTGCCGATATTAACCGCCCTGGCCGACCAGCTCGGCTATCCCTTCGGCAGCAAGGGCCGACGGGGCGTCATCCTGGCCGGCGTTTTCGGGACCTACCTGCCGGCCTTTGCCGTGCTGCCGGCCAATATCCCCAACACCGTCTTCATCGGCACCGTGGAGGCGGCGCTCGGCACCCCGCCCAGTTACGGCCAGTACTTCCTGCTCCACTTCCCGGTCCTCGGGCTGTGCAAGGCCCTTATCCTCCTCCCCTTGCTCATCCGCCTCTACCGCGACACCCCGCGCCTGCCCCAAAGCGACGTCCAGCGCCCCGCGACCAAGGCCTCGCCCCGGGAAATCCATCTGGGCATCGTGCTCGCCATCGCGGTGGGACTTTGGGCCACGGACGGCTGGCACGGCATCCCGGCCGCCTGGGTCGGCATGCTGGTGGCTGTCTGGTGCCTTTTTCCGGGAAGCGGACTGATGGGGAAAAACCCGTTTTCCGCCTTGAAATTCGAACCGATCGTCTATGTCGCCGGCATCGTCAGCATGGGGGTCATCGCGGACCGCAGCGGCCTGGGCCGGCAGGTCGCCGCCTGGGCCCTGTCCTTTCTGCCCCTTGCGCCGAACGCCCCGGGCCAGACCTTCGGCATCCTCTCGGGCCTGTCCACGCTGGTCGGCATGGTGGTGACCCTGCCCGGCGTGCCGCCGGTCATGACGTCCCTGCTGTCGCCCCTGGCCGGGGCCACCCACTGGCCGCCGCTGGCCGTGGCCATGACCCAGGTGCTCGGGTTTTCCACCGTCATCCTGCCCTACCAGGCCCCGCCGCTGGTCGTGGCCATCCAGTCCGGAGGCCTCGAGGCCAAGGACGTCGTGCGGCTGTGCCTGATCACGGCGGCCATCACCATCGTCGCCCTATGGCCCCTCGACTTCCTGTGGTGGCGGCTGCTCGGCTGGATCGGCTGAAGGCCCGGGAACCGCATCCTGGGCCATACGCCAGGCGTTGCGCCCGGCGTTTTTCGCGGCATACATGGCGGCGTCGGCCCGGCGCACCAGCTCCCCGGCACGCACGCCGTCCTCGGGGTAAAGCGCCACGCCGACGCTGCCGCCAAGCTGGCAGTCATGGCCCGACACCGAAAACGGCTTGCGAAGGACCGCCACCATCTTGGCGGCTATGACCCCGGCATGGTCGGCGTCCCCCACCGCCGGCGTCAGGGCCACGAACTCGTCCCCGCCAAGCCGCGCCACGGTGTCGCTGCGCCGCACGCACCCGGCCAGCCGCCTGGCCGTCTCCTGCAACACCTTGTCCCCGGTCTCGTGGCCAAAGGCGTCGTTGACGCCTTTGAAACGGTCCAGATCGATGAAATAGACCGCCGCCCGCTCGTGGGACCGCTCGGCCAGACGCAGGGTCTGGCGCAGCCGGTCCATGAAAAGCACCCGGTTGGGCAACCCGGTCAGGCCGTCGTGCAGCGACATGCGGGTGATGAGCGCCTCGGCACGCCGCCGCTCGGTGATGTCGTTGATGATGCCGTCATAGGCGACAAGCGCGCCCGAGGCGTCGCGGTGCACGACCGGCGTGTTGCGCACGTACCGGACCGTGCCGTCCTTATGGATGATGCGGTGTTCGATGGGGGTGGGATCGCCTTCCAGCACCTGGCGGGCATGCTCCAGAACCGCCGGCCGGTCCTCGTCCGGGACCATGGTTAGCCACAACAGCGGATTATCCTGGTATTCCTGGGCGGTGTAGCCGGTAACGGCCACACAGTTCGGTCCGTGCACGGTGGAGACGGCCCGGCCGTTCGCGACCTGAACCGTGTAAACGTAATCCGTCACGCTTTCGAGCAGCCGGCGATAGCGTTCCTCGCCCTGGCGCAAGGCCTGCTCCGTGAGCAAACACTCCTCATGCAACCGCTCGAGTTCGGCGATGCGGCGCTGCAACACCGCGTTTTCCGCGGCAAGGGCGTCGGCACTGAGGGAGTCGTTGGCCATGGAGCACACTCCTTACGACTACGCTAGCCCAAAGCAACGGCTTTGTCATGACCCATCGACCCTTGCCAAGGCATTTGGCAAAGGGTACGAGCAAAATGACCCTCAAATCATGGAGAACGCCATGGCGGTTGGAACCGACTACGCCGACGACCTCAAGCGTGAATTGCTCACGGAGATGGCGGACAACTTCTTCTCCCGCCGCTGCCGCCTGGACGAACGCCTGGAAGCCTTCGTCGGTTTGCGGGGAAAAGTCGCCCGACAAGGCCGACTCGCCCTCTCCCGCTGGCTGGCGTTCCGCTCCCTGCTGTGCGACAGCCCGGAAGCCGACCGGTTCCTGGAAGAGCTCGGATTCGCCCCCCAAAAACTGCTGGCCATCCCTGACAAGGACAGCGTCGAGGTGCACCCGCGCCACCCCCTGGCCCTGACCGCCGCCGGCCGCTACCGCAAGGCCGTGCTCGCCGCCTACGACGACCTGCGCCGGGAACTCGAACACTACAACGAAGGCGGTTACGCCCCGGATCCCCGCGACCCCAGACGCATGCGGCGCATCCCCGGCTACGACCACCTGATCGATACCGCACGCGAAATCAACGCCGAGATCGAGGCCGTCAACACCAGCCAATGCCCCTCGGATATGCTCCAATTCACCAAGTCCCTCGACCCGGCGCGCCAGGAACAGGAATCCGCCTGCGGCTTCACCGGCGACGTCTGCAGCCTCAACGCCTCGCTCTCCTATACCCCCCTCGACCTCGAAGCCCTCGAAGCCCCGGAACTGCCGACCCCGCCCCCCCTCGACGACGTCAAGGATACCCTGGCCAACCTCGCCGACAGCCTCTACCGCCAAGCCCCGGACGCAGCCGAAGCGGCGCTGCAGGCGTAGGGCATACTGGGGCGCTGCCCCAGGCCCCGGCAGGGGCTCCGCCCCTGCACCCCGCCGGAGGGCTTATGCCCTCCGGACCTCCCGTTACCGGGTTGGGATGGTGGGTGGAGGAGCGGGGGACGGTGCGGGTCGGGTTGATCTTGTTGCCGCAATCGGCCCGGCGACACGAGGCGCTTCGCGCCTCGACGCCGGACACGATTGCGGCAACAACCGCGCCAGCGGCGAAGCGCCGCATTTTAAGAAACAACCGGTTCTCTGAATGTCGCCCCCTTGGGGCGACGGCGTGGTGGCTGCGGAATTTGCTTGGGACGAGCTTGTCGCGAAGCGACATGCACCGTCCCGACAAATTCCGCAGCCATCTTCACCCAACCGCCTTACGGCAAACCATCCCCTCCCCACCCCGCCAAAGCACACCGGGCGGGGGGTCCGGGGGCCCGTGGCCTCCCGGCGGGTCCGGGCAGCGCCCGGCGGAGGGGTCCGGGGAGGCAGAGCCTCCCCGGGGGGGGGCGTACACCCGCCCGCAGCAACTACGCCAAATAGCGTCGCAGCCACAGCTCCAGCATGACGAGGGCGTAGAGGCGTTTACCGTGGTCGGCCTGGCCGCGCTCGTGGGCGTCGAGCAGCGCGGCCACGGCTTCGGGGCGGGCGATGTTGCGGGTAAGGCGGCTATTGGTGAGGAGATCGCGGGCGAACTCGCGAAGGGGACCTTTGAACCAGCCGGCGAGGGGCAGGCCGAAGCCGCGTTTGGGCTGGCTGGCGATGCCGGTGGGAAGCAGGTGGGCGAAGGCCTTGCGCAGCAGATACTTGCCGTTGCGGCCGCGCAGTTTGCAGCGCACGGGCAGGCGGGCGGCGAAGGAGGCCAGTTCGCTGTCGAGAAAGGGGGAGCGGCCTTCCAGCGCGTGGGCCATGGCCATGCGGTCGGCTTTGACCAGCAGGTCGCCGGGCAGGTAGACGCTCACGTCCGCGAAGAGGTTGTGGTCGAGGGGCGCTTCGGCGTTGGCCGCAGCGTAAAAGGCCTCGTAGAGGGCGACGGTATCGGCCGGGCGCGAGGCGCGTTCGAATTCCGGGCGCAGCAGGGCGTGGCGGTCCCAGGGGGAGAAGTAGGAACCCCAGCGCACGAGGCTGGCCGTGCGGGGGATGCGCGCGGCCTGGGCCAGACGGGCGATGCCGGCGCGCCAGTCCGCTTCCACGGGCACGTCGCCCCGGCTCGGGATCAGATTCGCCAGCCAGGGCACGAGGCTTCGCGTCACGGCGTTGGGCAGGCGGGCGTACACGTCGGCCAAGGGATCGAGCCAGTAGCGCTGGTAGCCGGCGAACATCTCGTCGCCGCCGTCGCCATTTAAGGCCACGGTGACATGCTGCCGCGTCAGTTTGCACAGGTGCCAGGCGGCCAGGGCGGACGGGTCGGCAAAGGGCATGTCCGTGGCGGCCGCGACGTCTTCCATGACTGCCCGGGCATCGTCGAAGCGAAGCGTGAATTCGGTGTGTTCGGTGCCGAAACGCCCGGCCACGGCCCGGGCCTTGGCAGTCTCGCTGAAGGCTTCCTCGGCGAAGCCGATGGAAAAGGTGCGCACGGGCCGGTCGGTGAGCCCGGCCATGACGGCGGTGATGATGCCGGAATCCACGCCGCCGGAAAGGTGCGCACCAAGCGGCACGTCGGCGACCAGGCGCAGGCGCACGGCCTCGGTGACGCGCTGACGCAGCTCTTCGGCCAGGGCGTCCTCGGAGCCGGTCAGCTTGGGCAGATAGTCGAGCCGGAAATACCGCGTCAGGCACGTCTGGCCGTCACGCCAGGACAGCGTATGCCCGGCGGGCAGGCTCTTGATGCCGGCAAAGCCCGTGGCCGGCTCGGGCACGTGCTGGAGCGTCAGGTAATGGGCCACGGCCGAGGCGTCCAGACGGGCGGAGACGCCGGGAACGGCGAACAGCGCCTTGATCTCGGAGCCGAAAACGATGCCGCCGTCCGTTTCCGTGTAATAAAGCGGCTTTTTGCCGAAGGGATCGCGGGCCAGGAACAGCTCGCGGCGGCCGGCGTCCCATATGGCCAAGGCGAACATGCCGCGAAGCCGCGTGGCGCAGGCCGGCCCCATCTCCTCGTAGAGGTGGATGATGGCCTCGGTGTCGCTTCGGGTAGTGAAGACGTGGCCCTTGGCGATCAGCTCTTCCCGCAATTCCTTGAAATTGTAGATCTCGCCGTTAAAGACGATAGCCAGGGAACGCGTTTCGTTGAACAGCGGCTGGTCCCCGGTGACAAGGTCGATGACGGCCAGCCGGCGATGCCCGAGCCACACGCCGCCGCCGTCGGCAAAGGCGTCGGCGTAGACGCCCTGCCCGTCCGGCCCCCGGTGGGCGATGGCCGCGCACATGCGGTCCAGGCGCTCGGTCAGCTCCGCCCGGCCGCCCCGCGTGGCCACGAATCCGCAGATGCCGCACATAGGCCCGCCCTACTTCGTTCCAACCGACCGGCACAGGTCGGCGTAGGCCCCGGCCACCACGCGCCAGGAGTATTCCCGTTCGGCCCTTTCCCGGCCGGCCCGGCCCAGCCGGCTGCACAGGGTGCGGTCGGCCACGAGCTTCACCAGAACCCCGGCCAGGGAGGCGGCATCGTCCGGCGGCACGAGAAAGCCGGTTTCACCGTCCAGGACCAGTTCCTCGTTGCCGGCGATGCGCGTGGCCGCCACGGCCAGCCCCGAGGCCATGGCCTCCAGCACCGCGTTGGGCATGCCCTCGTCGCGCGAAGGAAAGACGAAGGCGTCGGCCCGGCGCAACTCGTCCGGCATGTCCGCCCGGGACACCCAGCCGGCAAAGCGCACCCGATCCTTAAGCCCCAGGCGCGCCGTCCGGTCGGCAAGCTCCCCCCGAAGCGGCCCGTCGCCGACGATGGTCGCCTCGAAACAGGCGCTCTCCGGCAGCCTGGCCAGGGCGTCGAGCAGCACGTCCAGCCCCTTTTGACGCACCAGACGGCCGACGAACAGCAGCCGCACCGGCCCTTCGCGCGTTGCCGCCGCATCCGGGCAAAAACGCGCCGCGTCCACGCCGTTGGGGATCATGCGGATGGGAATCTGCCCGGCCGATTTGCGGGCCAGATCGGCCAACCCCCGGCTGTTGGCCACCACATGGGCCGCGCGCTTCCATAAAAAACGGATAAACGGCCCCGTCAGCTTATGGTAGGCCGCCAGATCGTAGGGCTGGAACCCCGGCACGTCGCCGCCGCGAAGCGAAACGATATAGGGCACGCCGCGAAGCACCCGCAGCGCCCAGGCCGCCGGGCCGCAGGGGATGCCGAAAAAGGCCACGCAGGCATCGGGCCGGAATTCCCTGGCCATGGCCGGCAAGGCAAGCATGGCGCTCGCCGTGAACGACAACATCTCCAAAGGCGAACAATGATCCGCATGGCGCCGCAAGGCCGGCAGCCGCCAGACCTCGTAGCCGTCCACGACCTCCCGTTTGGGCAAATCCCCATACGCCGCCGTGACCACCCGCACCACATGCCCGAGCGCCGCCAACTCCCGGGCCATGTTCGCCGTGGCATTCCCCGCCCCGCCGCCAAGTGGCGGGTACTCGTAATTGAGGAGGAGGAGGCGAAGAGGTGAGAAGGGAGACTGGGACATGCGAGAGGGGACCCCTTTTTGGGAAAAAGGGTTTCCCCTCTCGCGCTCTCCCCTCCCAAAAACTTTCAACGGGGATGCTTCCATACCGAATATTTTCCCTTTCCCTGCAATCCTGTCCAGGAGGTAAGGCTGACTGCCCCGTTAAAAGTTTTTGAAGGGGGTCCAGGGGGAAACTTTTTTCAAAAAGTTTCCCCCTGGCCGCCGGAGGCAACACGACTCACCATCACCGCCTTTGTGACGGCGAGTATGTCGGGGTCGCGGTGCTGGAAATCGGGGTGCAGGCGGCCGGCGATCTTGGCGAAGGCTTCGGGGTCGGACTCGCTGGCAAGAAGCTGCGTGTCGAAGCCGGCCACGGCCAGGGCGCTGAGGTGATCGTCGAGCCGCCAGCGGGGCAGGTCGCCGGGGTTGAGGAAATGTTTCCAGGCGAACCTGGAGAACATGAGGAAGTGGAAGGGGTATTTGAAGAAGTGATCGCGGTAGTCCACGCGGTGCAGCATGACGCCGCCCGGGGCCAGCACGCGGCCGAGGTCGGCGAAAAGCGCGGGCGGGTCGGCCACGTGTTCGAGCACGGAATTGGACACCACGATATCCACGCAATGGTCGGGCACGGTATCCAGGGTTTTGAGGCGGTGCACGACGTTGAATTTGACTTTGGGGAAGCGGGTGGTCATGGCGGCCAGATTCTTGGCGTCCAGGCCCACGTCGAAGCGGACGTAGGGCTCGTGGCACACCACCCGGGCCGCGCCCATGGCCACCAGGGCATAGCCGGGGCCGTTGGACGCGCCGCTGCCGATCTCCAGCACCCTTTTTCCGGCCACGGAAACGCCGACCTTGGCCAGATCGGCGGCGTAGGATTCGGCAATGGCCCAAGGGTCGGTCAGGCCCGTGTTGACGCGGTAATGCGGCAGGTAGCGGCCGAGCAGATGCAGGCTCGACTCGCCAAAAAAGAAGCGGCGGATGACCCGCAGGGTGACGTATTCGATCTTATCGCGTTCCAAGGGCCCCTCCGCCCAGGTCCATGTGCCGCAGCACCCAGAGATTCCAGAGAAAAAGACGATGATCGGCCCGGCCGTCCCGGTGTTCGCGCAGGCTTGCCTCGATAAAGCCGGCATCGAGGCCCGTCTCGACCGGCGACGCCGCGCCCATGGCAAGCGCGCCATCGGCCAGCCAACGGCCGATGGGCACGCCGAAGCCCTGTTTTTTGCGATAGATGATGTCGCGCGGCAAGAGCCGTTCCAGGGATTTTTTCAGAATATACTTGGTGGTGCCGTGGCGGAACTTGTAGCGGCTGGGAATGGTGCGCACGAAATCCACCAGTTCGATGTCCAGAAACGGCGCGCGCACCTCCAGGGAATGCATCATGCCGGCCCGGTCGGTTTTGACCAGGATGTCGTCCTGCAAATACAGGCGCGTATAGAATTCCAGGGTCTTGTCCACCATGTCCGTGGACGGGCAGTCCTCGTAGACAGCCACGGCCTCGCTGTAGAGCTCCTCGGGATCGACGGGCTCACGAAAGAGCTCCGCGATTCCGGCCGGGTCGCACGGACCGAGCCAAGTCGGGTTCCACAGGCGCGGCGGATACGAGAGTCCCCGCAGAAAGCGGTTTATGCGAAAGGACGCGGCCATGTAGCCGTGGCCCACGGGCAGGCGGGCGGCAAGCAGGGCCAGGGCCTTGTGCAGCGGCTTTGGAGCGATGCGGGAATAGAGTTCGGCGGCGCGCAGGGCCCGGAAAGGGTCGTAACCGGCGAAAAGCTCGTCCGCGCCGTCGCCGCCGACGGCCACCGTGACCTGTTTGCGCGTCTCCCGGCACAAGAGCGCGGTGGGCAAAAGCGACACGTCGCCCATGGGCTCGTCGAGCCGGCCGACGATTTCCGGCAAAAGCGCCAGCGCGTCGGCAAGGGTCAGACGCGTCAGATGGTGCGCGACGTTGCAAAAGGAGGCCGCCTGCACGGCCTTGTCCGATTCGTCGAAGGACGGGTCGTCGAAGCCGATGGAAAAGGCGGCGATGTCGGGCGCATGCCGGGCGGCCAGGGCGGTTACAGCCGAGGAATCCACCCCGCCGGAGAGAAACACGCCCAAGGGCACGTCGGACATGAGACGGCGGGAAACGGCCGCGTCGAGAAGCGAAACGATGCGCTCACCCCATTCCCGTTCGGGATCGGCCGGAAGAACGTCCGTCGGTTCCAGGCAAAAGGCCCACCAGCGCTTGCGGCGCACGCAGCCGTCGCGCACGTCGACAAGGAGGTTTTCGCCGCCGGGAAGCTTGTGCGTGCCGGCGTAGAGGGCGTTTGGGGCGGGCATGAAGCCGTAGGCGAAATATTTGCGCAGCGCGGTCCGGGAGATGGACGCGCCGGCCAGAGCGGGGTGGGCGACCAGGGCGGTCAATTCCGAGGCGAAGGCGAAAAAACCGGGACGCGCGGCGTAGAAGAAGGGCTTTTTGCCGAACCGGTCGCGGGAGCAGAAGAGCAGGCCGCGCGGCTTGTCGTAGAGGGCAAAGGCCCACATGCCGTTAAGCCGCTTCGGCAGGTCCTCGCCCCACTCCCGCCAGCCGTGGAGCAGCACTTCGGTGTCGCAGTGGTCCGAAACGAAGCGGTGGCCCCGTGCGACAAGCTCCTCGCGCAAGGCGGCGTGGTTGTAGATCTCGCCGTTGTAGACCACGACCAAGTCGCCGTCGGAAGTGCCCATGGGTTGGGCTCCGCCGGCGATGTCGATGATGGCGAGCCGGCGATGGCCCAGGCGCACCCCGGCCGAAGCGTCGGCATAGGTCCCCTCGCCGTCCGGGCCGCGCCGGGCGAGGGTGGCGTTCATGCGGGACAGCGCCGCCGCATCCCCTTGTCCGACGAAGCCGCAGATGCCGCACATACGCCTACTCTTTTACCCTCAAATGCCGCTTCACCAATGCAAGCCCCCACCCCTTGAAAAGTTTTTGAAGGGGGTCCGGGGGACACTTTTTTCAAAAAGTTTCCCCCGGCCGCCGGAGGCCTCTCCGCCTCCACTTTGCCCTACGGCTCCCTCTTGCACGTGCAATTGCGCGTGCAGTCCACGATGTAGGTCGGCTTGTCCTGGGACTCATGGTAGGTGCGCATGAGGATCTCGGCGATAAGCCCCATGAAGATGGCCATGATGCCGATCAGCATGAACATGACCACCACCTGGGGCAAGGGCGTCTCGATAAAGCTCTTTCCCAGGAAAAACTTGCAATAGAGCATGAACAGGAACGACAGCACCGACATCAGCATGCTGACCAGCCCGAAGCCTCCAAAGAGATACATGGGCTTTTGCGCGTACTTGTCCAGGAACTTGACGGTCATGAGGTCCAAAATGACCTTCACGGTACGCTCGATGCCGTATTTGGACTCGCCGTGGATGCGCGGATGGTGGGTGACGCCGACCTCGGCCACGCGCGCGCCCTGCCAGGCGGCGTGGATGGGGATGAACCGGTGCATCTCGCCGTAGAGCTTGACGCCCTTTATGATCTGGCGACGGTAGGCCTTGAGCGAACAGCCGTAGTCGTGCAGGCGCACCCCGGAAATGGCCGAAATGAGGCAGTTGGCCACCCGGCTGGGGAAATTGCGCTTGATGGGGTTGTCCTTGCGGTCCTTGCGCCAGCCGGAGACCACATCGTAGCCCTCGGCCAGCTTGGCCAGCAAGCGCGGGATGTCGACGGGGTCGTTTTGCAGATCCCCATCCATGGGAATGAGGATATCGCCCCGGGCCAAGTCGATGCCGGCCATCATGGCCGCGGTCTGGCCGAAATTGCGGCGCAGATGCACCACGCGCACGCGGTCGTCGCGGCAGGCCAGCGCGTCCAGGCGTTCGCGGGTCTCATCGACGGACCCGTCGTTGACCAGGATGATCTCGTAGGGATGGCCGAGTGTGGGCAGCACGGCGTCGAGCTTTTCGTAGAGCGGCGCGATGTTATCCTGCTCATTGTAAAGCGGAATGATGATCGAAAGCGACTCCGGCATGATTCCCGCCAGTTGTGTTCAGTTTCCGGATGAGGGGTTTCCGGCGTCGAGGCGCGCCGCGTCCGCCGCAGCCACGAGCGGCCGCAAATCCACCAGACGCACGCCGGGTTCGGGGCTGGTATAGGGGAATTTGGCCGCGTCGAGAAGGACGAACTTGCCGGGTTTGGCGGCCAGTTCCCGAATACGGGCGTCAAAGGGCGCGAAAAGCGGTCCCCTGGCGATGGCCGCGCCGGTCAAGTCCGCGTCGCGCACCACCATGTGCGTGACGCCGTAGGCCTTGGCGAATTCGAGCACCGTGCCGGCATCCTTGGCGTAATAGGCCGCCGCCTGATGGGCCAGGCGCGGATAGTACCGCTCCCAGTAGCCCACGCTCCAGGGGTGGGCCAGTTCATACGAAGCCAGGACGTCGCGCCGGCCGAAGGTGAGCACGTCGTCGAGGAGTTCGGGATTGCCGGCGACAAGCGCGTCCTTGGGCAGCTCCCGCACGGCGGCATAAAGCGGCGCGTCGGCCCGATAGTCGTAAAGCCCGACGTCGGTCAGCCGCCAGGCCCCGAGCGCGGCCGCAACGAGCAGGAGCAACACCCGAGACAGCGGGCGCTTTAAAATGTCGGCCAAGGCATAGCGCAAGACCACGGCCAGGCCCAGGGCGTAGACCACATTGATGGTGTAGGAAATGTAGCGGTCCGGCACGAAGAGCTTCAGCGCCACGATCCGGGCCAAAATGTACAAGAGCAGCGAACCGACAAGCAGCGCGCCGACCGGGCGGCACTTGGCCAGAAGGGCCGGCCAGGGGGCGCGCCGGGCGCCGATGATGACGATGGGCAACAGGACGACAAGGCTTACGATACCGGCGACAAGGCCGATGTCGAGAAACAGGCCGATGCTCTCGAAGGGCCAATAGACCAGATCGAAAAAGGGATTGGGCAGGGGATAGAGCTCCAGCCTGCCGGCGGCGGAAAATTCGGGCCCGGCGGCAAGCGCCGCATGCCCGACCAGGGGACCGAACCCCGAGGTCGTCAGGGTATGGTCGAAGGACCAGACAATGCCGGCCGCGGCGAAAAGGGCCAGACCATGCCAGGGGCGCACCGGAAACGGCGCGTCGGGCCGGCCCTGGATGCGGGCGAACACCGCGTCCAAACAGGCGCACCCGGCGCAAAGCGCGGCGATATAGGGAATGAAAACCGCTTGGAGCAGGAGGATAACGGCCATGCCAAGGCCCGAACGGCGCATCCAGGCCAGCAGAAACAGCGCGAGAAGCGGCGCGGCGAATCCCCGCGACAGGCCGCCGGAGATGTTCTTCAGGAAAAACGGCATGAGCCAGGCCATGGCGGCGCAGGCATAGCCCAGGACGCGGCCCTCAAGGGTTGCGCCAAGGCCGAAAAAAGCCAGGGCCAAAACCAGCAGCAGACCGCCGGTCAGCCACTTGGAAAAGACGAGCGGCCCCACCCCCAGACCCTTGGCGGCCAGGAAATAGAGCGCCTTGATCCCGGCCGGCACATAAGCGGCGGCGTAGCGCGTCAGCAGGTCGGACGGATAAAGGGCGGGGTCGAGCCAGCGGGCCATCCAGAAAAGCTGCTGACGCGTGTCGTCGTTGACGATAAAGGGCGAGGCCAAGCCGTGGCGATGGGCCACGGCAAAAACGACAAGGGTCAGAAAAGAGACGACGAACCAGTCCGCACGGCGGGCCGGCGCATCAGATGTCCCGGTCATAAAGGCGGAAGACCTTGTAGCGCTCGCCGCCGTAATCCATGAGCGTCTTGTTCCACTGCTCCAGGGATTCCGGGATGAGCGAACAGTCGCAATATTCCATCTTGGGGTGGTTCTGGAGAAAATTGACCACGATGTTGAGTATGATGGCGTGGTGCAGCCGCTTCCACTGATGGGAGCGGGCCACGCCCATGATGACGGCCCGGCAGTGGGTCAGCGGCTTCACCCGGCAGTCCCAGACCAGTTGCAGTTTCTGCCACCAGCCGAACTTGCCGTTGAAGCGTTTGACCGGCCGGTTCATGTCCGGCGACACCACGGAGAAGGCCACGATGTTGTCTTCGTCGTCGACGATCATGGTCTCGAGGTCCGGCCGCACCAACGGCTGGAGCGTGACGAAGAGGTCCTGGTACTGGCGGTCGGTCAGCGGAATATGGCCCCAGTTCTTGCTCCAGATGTCGTTGAAAAGCTCTTTGATCTGGGGGCCGCGCTTGGCGAACTCCTTGCGCGGGATGGGTTGGATCGTGCACTTCTGGCGCTTTAAGATGCTGTCGCGCAATTTTGCCAGCTTTTCCGCGTCGTGCATCGGCTTGCGGCTGATTCTGTAGGCGTACCAGTCGAAGGTCTTGGTGAACCCCCAGGAGGTGACGAGATCCTCGTAGTAGCGGGGGTTGTGGGTCTGCATCATGGCCGGCGGGGTATCGAACCCGTCCACGAGCAGGCCGACCTCGTCATAGATGGCGAACGACAGCGGCCCGTGAAGACGCACCTTGCCCTTCGCCCGTACCCAGCCGGCGGCGGCATCGAACAGGGCATGGGCGGTTTCACGGTTGTTCTCGCATTCGAAAAAACCGAAAAACCCGGTCTCGTTGTCGTGGTATTTCTCGTAGAGGCCGCTGACATGAGCGGAAATACGGCCAACCACCCGACCGTTCCGGCGGGCCAGAAAATATTCGGCCTGGCCGAACTCGAAAAAGGGGCCCCTGGCCGGGTCCAGGAATTCCTCCTGCATGGGAATCAGCGGCGGCACCCAAAGGGGGTCGTCGCGATAGATTTCCCAGGCATAACGAATAAAGGCGTCCATGTCGGCCGGACCGGCCGCGCGCGAAACGACGAGATCGGAATCAGGCATGTTATACAGACTTATTTGTCGGGCTGAATGGTGATCTGCCCCTTGAGGCCTTCCTTGAGTTCCAGCGTCGGGTTGGGAATGGTCAACTCAACGTCGTAATACGAGGGCTGCTGCAGGGTAGAGGGAATGGGCGCCCAGGGGATGCGCGACACCGTGGCGGAATACGTCTTGCCCGGCATGGAGTCGAAGGTGACGGTGGCCGCCTCGCCTTCCTTGAGCTTCTGGGCCTCGATCTCATGGACCTGGGCCCGGATGATCATGGGGTTGAGCTTGCCGACCTGGAACAGCTCGGCGTCCTTGGCCAGCTTGACCCCGAGGCGCAGCTCCGGATTCATCCACATGACATAGCCGTCGGTCGGGGCCTTGATGATGCCGTCCTTGGGCATCTTGCCCACACCCGCGGCCTTGCCGAAGCGGTCCTCGGCCAGCTCCACGTGATCGGACAGGAGCTCGCGGGCCAGGGTCAACTGCTCGGCCAGGGAGGTCTTTTCCTTGCGGTAGACCTCGATCTCCTTGGAGTTCATGGTCAGGGACTGCTGGGAGGCCATGTTGCGCTGACTCATGGCCTGGAGTTCCTTGGCCTTGGCGGAAAGGCGATCAATCTCCTTGTCGGCCATGGCTATCTTGTACTCGATTTCCTTGATGTTGGCCGGTGAGAGCTTGGTCTTCTCGTCCATGCGCGTTTCAAGGGGGATCTCGTAACGGGCCAGGATGTCGTCGCGTTTGACCTGCTGGCCGATCTTCCCGGAAAGGGCCGTTATCTTTGCGTTATAGGGCAAAAACACAGACAATTTGACCGGGCTGTAGAGCTTGCCGGAAAAATTGATCGTCGCGGGCCGAAACGAGTCGGGCGTCTCCTGCTTGGCGGGCTGCTTCCCGTCCGGAGCCTTGTCCTGGGCCATGCCGGCCGTGCTTGCGGCCAGCAGGCAGATGGCGGCCAAAAGCGTGACAAGCTGCCGCATTTAGATGTTCTCCATGACAGTGGCGTTGATGTAGCGGTCCTGGAAGTCGCCGGAGATGGACCGGACCTCGAGCATGTCGACGTCGCGCTGGTATTCCTTCGTGATCAAGGTCTGCCGGCTGTCCAGGTAGTCGGCCATGGCCTTGACGATGGCGTCGTATTCGGCCTGGCCGGATTCAAACCGGAACTGGGCCTGCTGTGTGGTCAGCTTTTGCAACTCCATCGTGGAGTTGGCGAATTTGACGTCGGAATTGGCCGAACGCAGCTTGGCCAGGGCCTGCTGGAACTCGCTCATGAGGGTGAATTCCAGATTGCGCCCCTCGACGTTTTTTTGAGCCAGCTTCTTGTATTGCCGGCTCACGTCGCGGCTTTTAGTCCACCAGTCGAAGGGGAAATTGAACGACAGGTTAGGATACATGAACGGCAGCGCCGAGGTGTCCTCCTTGTAGGAGGTGTTGTTGAGCGTGGACACCGAGGTGAAGCCGAAAGAGAAGGTCGGCAAAAAGTGAATATAGGACAGGGCGATGTTTTTCCGCTGCAACGAAAGTTCGTAATCGTGGATGCGCAGTTTGAAGGAATGCTTGCGCAGCCGCTCATCGGTGACCGAGGCCGGGTTGAAGTCCTCAAGAACCTGGCCCGGGGCGTTGGTGAGGTCGAGATTGATTTTCTGGACAAAGGGGATGCCCATAATGAACTTCATCTCGTCCTGGAGCACGCTGCGGGTGGTCCGCATTTTTTCCGCTTCGGCCTTGGCCATGTTGATGCGCGTTTCGGCGATGCGCACATCGAGCTGGGCGCCCTGGCCGAGGCCGGCCTTGGTTTTCACGTACTCGAGGTTTTTGACGGCCAGATCTTCCCGTTCCTTGGACAGCTTCAACATTTTTTCGACCATGCCGAGCTGCAAAAAGGTGGTGCCGAGCCGTTTGAGCCCCTCGTCGATGACTTTGAGGTGGGACAGAACGGCGATGTTGACCATCTCTTTTTTCGCCTGGACCTCGAAAGCGGTCAAAAGCGGGTTCCAGGCTCCTGTGGAGAAGTTCAGGTCGTAGGTCTTGCGGTTACGGTTGTTGGAGTTGCCCGAGTAGACGGCGTTGGCCGCCGAGATGGAATTGGAAAGGTTTTGGGTGGGGTTGGACGAGGCGTTCTGCATGACCGACGACCAAGCCGTGGGCGCGGCCGTATTTTTATACTCCGGCAGGCGCAGGTAGAAGGTCGTGCTCATGATGATAGTGGGAATGTACTGGGAGTAGGCATCCCCCACGTCCAGGCGCCTGGATTCGATCTCGATGGAACTTTTGGTCAAAAGCGGCGACTGGCTCAGGGCCACGCGCACGCATTCCTGGAAGTCGGCGGGCGAACGCAACGTGGTCGAGCCCAGGGCGAGTCCCCCGGCGGCTTTGGCGAAACTCGGCGCCGGCTCTTCCCCGGACGCCTTGGCGGCGGCCTTCGGCGCGGGCGCCGAAACAGACGACGCGGCCGGAGCCGCAGCGGGGACGCCCTTGTCCTTGGTATACCGGGACGAGCCGGCCCAGGCCGGCAGGCAGGCGAATATCAGTGCCAGACACAGCGCCACGGCCATGGCCCGCACCGTCGCGCGTCCCGCCCGAAAACGGCGGACAACGCCCCCCTGCGACGCATCGATCCGATGTCCGTTGGTAAATTCCCTGGTCATGCGCTCCTCCCCGTCGAGCGTTCAACCGTTGAGGCGGCCGTCCGTCAGGACGCACGTGCGTGTGCAATGCTCGGCCGTCATCGCGTCGTGGGTGACCACGACCATGGCCGTGCGGGCTTCTTCCGTAATCTTTGTAAAATACTCCAATACACGCAGGCTGTTTTCCCGGTCAAGCTGGCCGGTGGGCTCATCCGCCAAAATAAACTCCGGTTCGTTGACCAGGGCCCTGGCGATGGACACCCGCTGCCGCTCACCGCCGGACAGCCGGTTGGACGGCTGGTGGATGCGGTGTTCGAGGTTGACCATGGAAAGCGCCTCGCGAATCCGTTCGGGCCGCTCCCTGCGGCGCACGCCGGCGTAGATCAGCGGCAGTTCCAGATTCTCGTACACGGTGGAGTTTTCAAGCAGGTCACAAGTCTGAAAAACAAATCCGAGCATCTCCCGGCGAAAAATGGCCTGCTGGTCGCGGGACAGGGTCAAGACCTCCACCCCGGCCACCTTGTAGGATCCCGTGGACGGGGGCTGAAAAAGCCCCAGGCAGAAAAGCAGGGTGGATTTGCCCGAACCGGACGGCCCCATGACCGCGACCATTTCCCCACGCCGCACGTGCAGATTGACGTCCTTGAGCACCGAAATCGGTTCGAGCCCGGTGCTGTAGGTCTTGGTCAGCCCGTTGATGTCGATGACAAGCGCGTTGTCGTCGGTATGATCGTATTGATTACTCATAGCGCATGGCATCCACGACCTGCATCCGGCTGGCCCGGATGGAGGGATAAAGGCCGGCGCCGATGCCGAGGACGGCGGCGAAGACAAGCCCCAGCAACAAGCAGACGAAAAACAATCCTTCCGGCGGCCTGGAGCCGAGCATCCGGCTCATGTATTCGATGCCCACCCGGCCGAGGACCACACCCACCACGGACGAGGTCAGGGTGACGCACAGGGCCTCGAAAAGAAACTGGTAAAGGATGTCGGTATCCAGGGCGCCCATGGCCTTTTTGAGGCCGATTTCACGTGTGCGGCTCGTGACCGTGGCCATCATGATGTTCCAGATGCCGAAGCCGCCGAGAATCATGGTGGCCACAATGGAGCTGTAGATGAAAAGCTCCACCCACCAGAAGATGCGCTGCACCTGCTTGAGGGGCTCCCAGGCCACGTTGACCCGCAGCCCCCGGTCGATCTGATTGGCCTTGACCACGCCGGGGATGGCCTTGGACACCGGGGCCACGTCGTCCCATGTGGCGCAACGCACGTAGGCGCTGTAGGGCATGGAGATGTTCACCACCCGGGCCATGGCCGTGGAGATGGGCAGAAACACGAACTGGCTGCGGTCGCCGGCGCGCACGCCGCCGAGAATGCCGACGACGGTATAGAGGTTGTCGTCGATGGACAGGATCTTGCCGATGGCGTCCTTGCCCGCGCCGAACATCTGGCGGGCCAGGTCCACGCCCACCACGCACACGCGCGCCCCTTCCTCGATGTCCCGCTCGTCGAAAAGACGGCCTTCGGCGGCGTTGAAGGAAAAGACCTTCCAATAATTGGCTTCGCAACCGACCAGGTTGAAGCCGAAAATCCTGTCGTGCCAAGTGGTCAGCGCATTGGTTTTCAGCGCCACCTTGGTGATGTCGGAAACGCCCGGAATGCGGGCCAGGGCGTCCAGGGTCCGGTCGCGAAACCATTCCTGGCGCTCCAGCGGCTGCTGCTCGAACATCACGTTGATGATGGTCGCGCCGCCGAGCAAGTCGAGGTCGTTGTTGAAATTTTTCTTGAGGTCGTTGCCCATGGTGATGATGACGATAAACCCCGCCATGCCAAGGGCAATGGACGCCATAACGCCGATGTAGCGTCGGCGCTTGCGCACGACCTCGCGCACGCTGACGCGCACGAGGTCGTAATACCGCATAGGGCCGGCGCCGCGACGCCGAATGCGGTCGAGTTCCGCGACGGTTATCTTCTTTCGTTTTCCAATAGCCATGCTGTGTACCGGGAGGCGTCCCAGAATAAGGAGCTCCCGCGCCTATACCGGAGGCAGGGGCGCTTTACAAGTACGAGAGCCTCGAGCGGCCCGAGGCCTCGGCGACGTCCCCATCCGGGCACACCGCATCCATATCCTCGGCCATGTCGCACTCGCGCACGCCGAACTCCCGGGCCAGACGGTCGAGGACCGAAAGCACGAAATCGAGCTGCCGGTCCTGGTGGGTGCTCATGTAGGCGGTCCGGATCAGCGCCTGGCCGCGCGGCACGGCCGGATAGACGGCCGGCAGGGCGAAGACGCCGGCCTCGAACAGGGCGCGCGAAAATTGGAAGGCCTTTTCGTCGGAGCCGATGATGATGGGAATGATCGGCGAGGCCGAGGCGCCGATGCGTAGGCCGATATCCTTGTAGGCCTGACGCATGCGCAGGGTGACCGCGTGGAGGCGGTCCACCCGCTCGGGCTCACGCTCCAAAATGTCCAGGCAGGTGAGCACGGCCACGGTGTTGGCGGCCGGCAGGGCGGCGGAAAAAATCTGGGTGCGCGACTGGTAGCGCAAAAACCGCAGCATATCCTCGTCGTCGCCGGCGATGAACCCGCCGATGGACGCCATGGACTTGCTGAAGGTGCCCATGATGAAATCGACCTTGTCGGTGATGTCGAAATGGTCCGCCGCGCCGCGCCCTCCCCGGCCGAACACGCCGAGGCCGTGGGCGTCGTCGAGATAAAAGACGATGTCGGGATGGTCGGCTTTGATGGCGGCCAGCTCGTCGAGGACGGCCAGCTCGCCGGACATGCTGAACACGCCCTCGGTGACCAGGAACACGTCGCCGTCGGGCCGGGCGGCCTTGGCGTCCTCCACGCGCTTTCGCGCCTGGGCCGCGTCGTTGTGGGCGAAGGTGACCAGCCGGGCGCGGGTGTTCTTGATGCCTTCGAAAATACTGGCGTGGTTTTCCCGGTCGCAGATGACGGTATCGGCCGGGGTGACCAGGACGCCGAGCGCCCCCATGTTGGTGCTAAATCCCGTGACGTGGACCACGGCGTGGCGTTTGCCGACAAAGGCGGCCAGCCTTTCCTCCAGGGCATGGTGCAGCACCATGTTGCCGCTCAAAAAGCGGGAACCGCCGGGGCCGGTGCCCCAATCGTAGACGGCCCGGGCCGAGGCGTCCATGACCCGGGGGTCATGGCTAAGCCCCAGGTAGTCGTTGGAACCGATCATGACCAGACGCTTGCCGTCCACTTCGACCTCGGTGCCCCAAGTCTTGGATATGGGCCTGAAATAGGGATTGATCCCCTGGGCGGATATGCTCGAATGCAAGGCATTGAAGTGGTCGCAACGTTGGCGCAGTGTCATGGCGATTGTTTCTTCCTCGTGTGGTTTGCAAGCGGACGGTAAAAGCCTGGGGGGAGAGTGACGCCGCCCGGCGGCCTTTTGGCCAGGCCGCATTCCGGCATATGACCGGAGAAACGGCCAATACGTCAAAGGCCGGGGCTTGGCAAGTCTTGGGGATTATGGCCGAAGCCGCGGGCTTCCCGGACATGGGCGGCAAGCTGGCCGAGGATTTTGCCCAGGGCCAGCCGGGCCCGGCCGAACTGGCCGGGGGAGGTCCGGGTGAAATAGATCTCGTCGTCCGGCGTGGCCAGTTCCTCGCTGAAATTGCGCAGCCACTGGCCGCGCTTCTTGCTCCATTCCAGATAGACCCAATAAAAGGAGGTGGAGCCGTCCCTGGCCCGGCAGCGCGCCGCGCCCCAGGCGTAGGCCTCGCCGCCGCGCTCCACCTGCCGGAATTTCATGAAATCCCAATCCTCGAAGGCCAACCCCTCCGAGGCGGTCATGCCCCGCACGGCGATGTCCATGGCCCGGCGGTAGTCGTCCTTGGGAATGCCGGCAAGCCCGAGGGCCGGGTAATACCAGGCCCCGAACCAGACAAGCGCGCCCACGCCGAGAACGATCACGGCCAGCACGGCGAGAAGCGACCGCTTGAGGTTGCGTCCGGTACGACTCACGGCTTGCCGCCCTCCCCGGCTTCGGCGCAGCCAAGGCCCATGCGCCAGTGCGCGGCTTCCAGGCGTCTGGCCCGCTCAAGCTTTTCCCAGGCCCGCACCTCGTCGTCCACGGCCCGTTCGCGGGTGGCCTGGTCCTTGCGGATGGCCCGGGTGAGCGATTCCTCGTCGACCAGGGAGCCCTTGGCCGGCTTGTACACGCCGGAGCGCAGCTCGGACAGGCGCACGCGCACGGCCTTATCCGTGGCCTCGAGCACGTCGCGGTGGCGCTCCTTCATGATGGCGGTGTTCTCGCCGTCATTGACCAGCCCGTTGAAGAAATCCCGGGGCCGCAGCCAGGAGGCCGCCTCGGGCGTCTTCATGAAACCTTTGTAAAGGGTGCCGCCAAGGGCCACGAGCAAAAGCAGCCGCACCACGTTCTCCCGGGTCAATACGCGCTTCACGACCGAGGCTCCTTGAGCCGCCAGATTTCCAGCGACTTGTTCGGGGGCTCCACCGGCATGAAATAGTGGTGGTTGGGGTCGTCGGTGCGGTTGCCGAAGGTCTCGTCGGGAAGGGACAGGGGCACGCGTTCGTAGCGGCCCGAAAGGTCCATGCCGTCGGTATATTCCCGGGCGCCGAAAAGAAAGCGGTCGCGGTTGACCCGCACCACCCGGCGTCGAAGCACCCAGTCCGGCACCGTGCCCGGCGGCACCGGCCCTTGCAGCCCCCCCAGGACCCTGAGCCCCGGCACGTAAAACATCAGCGGCAAATCGCCGTACTCGGCCAGCACCGTCTGTCCGGGCTTGGCGTGGGTCTTGAAAAATTCCACGATGCTCGTGTTGACGTCGGGATAGCCGCAGACGAGCTCGGTGACGAGGAGCTTCAAGGGAAAATTGAGCGAGGTGAGCTGGCGAAAATCGTTTTGCCAGGGGCGGTTGACGATCTTGAGCCGCTCCATGGGGTAGACGGCCAGCCAGTTGGTAAACGCCAGCAGGATGAAAAGCATCACCGAGGCGGGCCGGGAAAAGCCCCACAGCCGGCGCACGCACCAGGCGAGCAGGATGGCGCAAAGGGGCAGCAGATGGGCGATGTAGCGGAAAAAGCGCTGGGGCACGATGCCGAGAAAAAGCAGGCTCATGACGATCAGCACGGCGGAAAAAAGCACGAACGTCTCGCCGGGATCGTCGGGGCGCCTGAGCCTGGTGAAAAAGCCCCGCCAGCGCCAGACCAGGGCCGCCGATACGGGCAGCGGGATACAGAACATGCACAGGTCGGCAAAGTAGAGCATCAGGTTTTCCGGCACGAGCAGGATGTCGAACATGCCGCTTTGCCGGCCGATGCGGTAGAGCAGGATTCCCGGCACCACGGCCACGACCGTGGTGAGCAGGGTCAAAAGGCCCAGCCGCTTCCAGGCCATGCGCTCGGGATAGACCAGGGCGGCGGCGGCCAGGGCCGTTGGGGCGAAGCTCAAAAAGAGCAGATAGTTGGCGTGAAAAAGCAGGACCATGGAGGCGAAAATGGCCCAAAACGGCCCCCAGCGCCGCTGCCAGTCGGAAAAGAAGGCGTCCAGGGCCCACAGCACGAAAAGCGTGCCCGGGGCGTAGTAGCGGGCCTGCCGGCCGATCAGCAAGAAAGGCACGCAGCTGGTGAGCAAAATGGCGGCCAGCAAGGCCCACGACCGGTCGCCGAAGTGGCGGCGCACCAGCCGGTAGGTCCAGAAGATGGCCAGAAGCGCGGCCAGGGCGAAGGGGAAACGGGCCGGGGCGGTGTCCATGCCGCCGACGGCCATGCCCGCCGCCTGCATGTAGATCTGAATCCAGGGGGACCAGCGCCACAGGTAGCCGCCGGTCTTGTCGAACTCACGGGCCTCCTCCTGGGACACGACATTGACCCCGTCGGAGGCGTAGGGCAGGCCGGAGTGCAAGACGTTTCTGGCCAGGCAGGCCGTTTCGGCCTCGTCCTGCCAGAAGGGCCGCTGGCCCAGATTGTAGAACAGCAAAAAGGCGGCCGCGAGCAAAACGACGACAAGGCCCCAGTCCAGGCGGGCAAAAAAACCCGGGGATCCGGGCTGCGGCGGCGCGGCCGGATGCGTGCCGGCGGTCGTCGTGGATATTGGCATGGCCCGCCCTGGGTAATGGAGGCGGCCGGCGTTGTCCAGCCTCGTATCCGCTTCCCAGGGATTTTCATCAGGCGTTCCCGTCGCGCGCCCTCAAACGAAAAAGGGGTCCTGGCCGCTTGCCGCCATGTGCAGCCGGAAAGCCAGGAAATAGAGGTAATGGCTGGGACTCGCGATCACGGCCCGGGACAGGCGCTCGGCGAACAGGGCCGTCGCCGCCTCGGCGTCCTCGTGCCGGGGCCCGACCGCGGGCAGCGGCTCCTCGATGCGAAGCGTCATCCGGCCATCCGCCGCCCGCTCCATGAAGCAGGGCAGCACCGCGCAGCCCGTCTTGCCGGCAAGCTGCATCGGTCCCAGGGAAAAGGCGGCCGTACGGCCGAGAAAGGGCACGGCGACGCGTTTTTCCCCGCCGCCGCCGTCCACGGCCACGCCAAGGACATTGCCGCCGCGCAGACAGGTGAAGGCCTCCCGCAGGCTGCCGAAGACGCTCACGTGGGTCACGGGCAGGGACAACTCGTGGGCCCAGCGCATCTCGCGCGTGCGGCGCACCGCCCGGCTCCGCCCCTCGGGCAGCTTTTCGTTTAAAACCGTGGCCGGGGCCGAAAGCTGCCACATGCGGTAGCCGGCGTGGCCGATGGCAGGCATGATCATCTGGTTGGCGCCGAAATGGCCGAAGGCGAGCATGGCCCCGCGCCCCATGGCCAGGGCGGCGTCGAGGCGGTCGCGGCCGGCGATGGCGACCAGGGCGGCGGTGCGCTCCGGGGTCAGACGCGGAAAAAGAAGCGCCTCGAGGTCGGTCTGGCAAAATTCCACCAGGGCCTTGCGGGCAAGGGAAAGGCGCGCCCCGGGATCGTCGGGCACGCCCGGGACGTAGCGCGCCGCCTCGGCCATGCCGGCAAGCCTGGCGTTGGGCACCCGGCCGAGCGCCCGGCCGAGCCCCCTGGCCAGGGCATGGGCCGCGCCATCCGGCAGGGTCCAGACCAACCGCTTGAAAGGATGCCAGTAGCACCAGACCAACGCGTCCCGGATCGCCCGCATATTCCCGTCCTTTGCTTGCGCGATGGTGGCGGGTAGCATGTCTGGCGCGCGTTTCGCAAATGGTGTATGGCCCGGCCAGACGCTTCGCCGTCATTATCACACAGCCAAAAGGAAGCTTTCATGCGCATACTCGTCACCGGCGGATTCGGTTATATCGGCAGCGTGCTCGTTCCGGAACTCCTCGCCCTGGGGCACGACGTCACGGCCTACGACATCGGCTGGTTCGGCCGCCACATCCCCGAACATCCCCGCCTCACCGCCATCAGCGGCGACACGCGGGACATCGACGCGGTGCCCATGGCCGGCGTGGACGCCGTGATCAACCTGGCCAACGTGGCCAACGACCCCTGCGGCGACCTGGATTCCAAACTGACCTGGGAGGTCAACTGCCTGGCCACCATGAAGCTGGCCGAGAAGGCCGTGGCCTGCGGGGTCAAGCAGTTCCTGCACGCCTCCTCGGGCTCGGTCTACGGCGTCAAGGACGAGCCGGAAGTGACCGAGGACCTGCCCTGCGTGCCCATCTCGGACTACAACAAGACCAAGATGGTCAGCGAACGGGTGCTTTTAAGCTACGCCGACAAGTTCGCCCTGACCATCGTGCGCCCGGCCACGGTGTGCGGCTACTCTCCGCGCATGCGCCTGGACGTGGCCGTCAACCTGCTCACCATGCAGGCCCTGGCCAAAAAGCACATCACCGTCCTTGGCGGCGACCAGACCCGGCCCAACATCCACATGAAGGACATCGTGCGGGTGTTCCTGCATTTCCTGGCCGCCGGCGGCAAATACACCGGCATCTACAACGCGGGCTTCGAAAACATCTCCATCCTCGATCTGGCCAAGAAGATCGTGGAGGTGGCTCCGGCCGAGATCGAGATCAAGCCGTCCAACGACCCCCGTTCCTATCGCCAGAATTCCGACAAGCTGCTGGCCACGGGATTTACGCCCAAGTACGGCGTGGCCGACGGCATCCGCGACGTGGCCGAGGCCTTCCGGGACGGACGGCTGGCCGACGAGGACCGCTGGTACAACATCCGCACCATGAAGACCCTGCCCAAGCTGTAGGCCGCGCCTGAAGCGGAGGCCCGGCCGAAGCCGGACGGGGAGGGAGGCGACGGACATATGGATGCCCAGACGTATCCCTGGGGACGAGTGGCCACCGCTGGCGTGGCGGCGCTGGTGCTTATCCTTGCCGGCGTGATCTGGCTGGGGTTCGCCAACGAACGGCTGCGCCAGGAGGTCCGCGCCGTGGCAGTGAGCGTCAAGGCCCTGCCGCCGGCCGCGCCGGCGGTCGACGTCACGGGACTGGCCGGACAGGTCAAGGCCGTCGGCGAGGCGGTAGCCGCCCTTTCGGCCAAGGTCGACGCCCTTCGCGGCCGCGACGCGGCCAAGGCCCTGGAGCGGCTTTCCGGCGAGGTCCGCGCGCTCAGCGCCAAGGTGGACGGGCTTGTCGCGGCCAAGGCCGCCCCGGCCAAGTCGGGCAAGACGGGGAAGAAGTCCGCCGCCTCTCCATCCCGGAGCGCTCCGGTCGAGGACGGCGCCCAGCCCCGGCCCTTCTTCGGCCCGGGCTATCCGGCCTGGCCGGGTTACTAAGGTTCCCCAAGCCCTCTCTCCCGGCCTTCTTCATGCAGGTTGCCGCTGCAACCCGTTAAGAAATTTAGGAAGGGGAGAGCGCGAGAGGGGAGAACCCTTTTCAAAGGGTTTCCCCTCTCGCACCCTCTTCCCCCTCTTCCAAACCTAAAGGGAAAACGCCATGACCAATCCCGATGCCGGCATTTTCGACAGCAAAGCTTATGCCGAGGCCCTGGCTTTCGCCCGCAGCCTGCGCGCGCCCGGACACCCGTTGGATTTCCCCAGCTACGCCGACTACGTGCGTCTGGTGGCCGAGCGGGTGGTCATCGACCTGGAGAGCTTCGACCCGGACATGGCCGATTTCCAGGAACTGCCTGAGACCTACGAGCTGGCCTATCTGACCGCGCGTTTGGAGCGCCTGCGCGCCAGAATCCTGGCCGAGCGCGGCGTGGATGTGAAGGATTTGTAGGAAGCGTCCGCGTCAGACGGCCGGCGCGGCCTTGGCGCGCCGCAGGCGGCGGCGGATGGCCAGCCACTGTTCGCGCGGGGTCAGATCGTCGTCGGGCGCGCCGTCGAGCAGGGCGTACGGCGCGCGGCCGGTCGCGGCCAACGCCTCGGACGCGGCCCGGGCCAGGACCGGTCCGGGCGTGCGGTACAGCCCGGCCACCAGCACCATCCCCCCGGCCAGCCGGGAAAGCGTCAAGGCGTCGCCGGAACGGGAGCACGGCGCGGCGCAGACGAGCACCCGGTCGAAACGGCCGGCCAGTTCCGCCAGAACCCGCCGCAACGCCGGCCCGTCCATGAGGCGATCGGCCGCATCCCCCGCCACGGGGGCCGTCGCGGCCGGCAAAATCCAAAGCGAGGGCTCGTCGCCGGGCACGAGCACCGAGGCAAGCGGCGTCTCGCCCTCCAGCGCCTCGGCCAGGCCCGGGCCAGCGGGCAGTCCGGCCGCGACGGCAAGGCCGGGCCGGCGCAGGTCGGCGTCGACGACCAGGGTCGTCCGGCCGCTTCGGGCCACGGTCCGGCCCAAATCGAGCACCAGGCCATACGTCTCGGCGGCGGTCACCGCCTCATCGGCAGCGGCCACAACCAGAAGACGCGCCCCGTCGTCGCCGGCGGGGCAAAGGGCCTCGCGTAGCCGCCGCAGGGCCTGCCCCCGGGCGGCCCTGTCGCGTCGGGGCACGCAGCCAAGAGGCGTCGTTCCAGCCTCCCGCGCCCCCGCCGTCCCGGAAACCGCCTCGTCGACGTAGGCCGCGACCAATGCGGCGACAACGGCCAGAAATCCGCCGAGAAGCACGCCGACGGCCAGCATCAACGACAGCTTGGGCCGCTTGTAGTCGTCGATCTTGCCCGGAATCGTCGCCGGCTCGACCATATGGGCCAGGGACAGGTCGAGCCCCTCGCCGGCGGCGGCCGTGGACGCCAGCAGGTTGAGGTTGTTGACGAACGTCTGCCGCGCATCCACCTTGACCGCCACCAGGGCGTCGGCCGCGAGCTTGGCCGGATGGGCCTCGGCTTCCTTCTCCAGGGCGGCGAGCAGGGTCCCGTAGGCCTCGTCCTGGCTTTCGTAGCCGGCCACCTGGGCCGTGTATTCGGCCCCGCGCTCGCTCAGATAGCTGTATGTCGGGTCCGTGGACACGGTTTCCGAGCCGAACACCTTTTGCGCCTCGCCCTTGATGATGCGCTTGGCCTCGGCGATCTTGTTCTCGATTTCCTTGACCGCCGGGTGCTCGGCGGTCATGCGCGTCCTGGCCGAGGCCAGGTCCATATAAAGGTCGCGCAGGGTCAGCTTGACCGAGTCGATCAGGCCCGAGCGCTGGAGGGACTGCGAGGTCTTGCGATATTCCGGCCGCTTGGCCAGCTGGGCCTTGACGTTGGCCAGCATGCCCCGGGCCTTGATGAGGCTCAGGCGGTTGGCGTCGCGGTCGGAGGTCAGGGTGTAATAGCGGGTGACGAGCTGTTCGCCCGCGGTGGACAGGTCCACGATCTTCTCCCGCCGGCGCAGGTCGCGCTGCTCGTCGAGGGCCTGATTGAAGGCGGCCCGGGCCCTGGGCAGCTCCTTGTCCACGGCCTCGGCCAAAAGCCGGCATTCGTCCTGGCGCATGGCCGTCTCGCGGGCGACGAAGGACCGGGCGGCGGCGTTGGCCAGGGCGATGGACAGTTCCAGGGAATCGGCCGAGGAGGAAAATTCCAGGATGTCGGAATCCTCCACCATGGCCGCCTTGATATAGGGCCGGGGAAAGATGAGGTGGACCAGCGACTTGTTGGTCAGCTCCTCGTACGTCATGGCCCGCCGCCCCAGATCCGGGGCGAAATGGTCGAACAGGTAACGCACGAAAGGAATGAACTCGACAAGTTGCAGTGACTTGCGTTTGCGCGCCAGGTGCAGCTCCCGGATGACGGGCCGCAGCACCGGGACGGTCGTGGCCAGATCCTCGTAGGTGGAGCGTTCGGTGTCGGTCAGCGACGCGCTTCCGGCCATGGGGGAATCGAGGGAGATGCGCGAGAGCAGGGAAGCCTTGGTCGAGGAGTGGTACAGGTAGACCTTGGCCGAGGAGACGTACTGGGTTTCCGCCATCAGGGTGAGCAGGGCCAGCCCGCCGCACACGACGCCAAACACCCAGGCCATGAGTTTGCGGCGTCGCCAGAGCAAGCGCAAAAGCGCGCGCAATTCCATCTAATCCACCGAAATGACCCCGCCCTGGCGGTTGCTCAACACCTCTCCGGCCACGGGTTGGGATTGGGTGACCACGGTTGTCTGATCCTTCGGCCCCTTGAAAAGATCGTCCATCGCGTCGCGCAGCTGCGGTATGAAGATGACGAAGCGTTCCGCGTTGACCAGGGTGTTGAGCACCGAGGTCATGCGGCTCATGAACTGCTCCACGCTGGCCCAGTTGCTTTTGGGAACATAGAGGATGTCGCCGCCCTCCAGATAGCGGTCGAACCCGGCCACGCCCTCGCCGAGCTTGGCGCCCAGGCGCATATCGAGGATATAGGCATGGGGCTTCTCCCCTTCGGGCCGCAACAGCACCACCGTGGAGTTCCCGGCGTTGTCCGTGAAGCCGCCGGCCCGGGCCACGGCCTCGAACAGGCTCATGTCATGGTCCACGGTGACCACGCCCTGGCTTTTGACCTCGCCGAGCACCATGGCGGTCTGGCTGCGCAGGGTGGCGACGTTCACCATCACCTGGGGATCGACGATATATTTGGCGTAGGCCTTGGCCAGGGCGACACGCAATTCGGACACGGTGCGCCCGCCGGCCGGCACCTCGCCCACCAGGGGCAGGTTGATGTCGCCGGCGGCGTCCACCCGGGCGGTGGTTTTGAGGTCGTCGTTGCGCCACACCTCGATGGACACTTCGTCGCCGTAGCCGAGGGTGGACCGCCGCTGGGGCTGGCCCGCGGGATGATTTTTGGAGGTGCCCTTGAGCGGCGGCGGCGTGGAATGCGAGGTACAACCCGCCAGGGCCGCGACCAGGCACAGGCAGGCCATCACCGCGAAGACGCGGCGATAACCGGAAAAAAAAGCGGGGACTCGCGGCATGGATTTCCCTGACTGGCTCTTAACCTGCTTTCCTGGTAAGGGATTTCAGGCGCTCGCGCAAGGCTTGCGCCCACATTGTGGTCCGGGCGGTTGTGCGGTATCAGGCGACCCAGCGGCCGTGGGCCGTCAATCCTTAATTTCGCACCCAGGCATATCATGAAACCCATACGCATTTTCTGGGCCCTGCTGGCCGTCTTGTCCCTGTGCCTGCCCGGCCCGGCCGCGGCCGCGACCCTGACCTTTCTCGGCAAAAGCTATTGCCCCATCAAATACGAGATCACCTGGCCGTTTAGCACCAACGCCGCCAAGGCGGCCAAACAGGGCACCGGCATCCAGGCCAATGTCTACGAATTGCCCGACGAAAGAAAAGAGTCGAAATCCGCCACCGAAATGGGCTCGGACATGAGCCGCCTGCGCATCCTTTCGGCCCCGCTCAAGGTGGGGGACAAGGTGGACGAGGATCAGATCCTCATCACCTACGAGATGCCGCTGGAAAACCTCATGGCCGAAAAGCAGGCCCTGTCCCGGGCCGAACTCGACGACGTCGAGCACGCGCTGGCCTACGTGGAAAGCCAGCTGACCGCCACGCGCCAGAAGCAGGCGGACCTGGAGAACATGGCCGCCGAAAACTCCGCCGCCCCCATCGAAGTGCGCATGGGCATCCGCGACATCGAGGCCCTGCTCCTGCGGCGCGACTACCTGCGGGAAAAGCTGGACCTGGCCAAGCAGAGCTACGACAACGCCGTCATCATCGCCAAGTCCAAATACGGCAAGAACCAGGACGTCCACCACCTGCCGCGCATCGGCTACATCCGCGCTCCGGCCGCCGGCTACGTGCTGTGGACCAACTTCCGCCTCGTCCCGGGCATGGCCTTCACCAAGCAGGCCTCGCTCATTTCCATCGGCCGCCTCGACCCCATCATCGTCCGGGCCTCGGTGCACGAAATCGCCGCCCAGAAACTCAAGGTCGGCGACCCCGTGTCCATCGTCTTCCATACCCTGCCCGGCCAGACCTTCCACTCCACCATCAGCAAGGTCGACTTCGTGGCCCAGCCGGCCATGCTGCAACAGCCTTCCTTCTACAGAGTGGAAATCACCCTGCCCAACCACGACTTGCGCATCAAGGAAGGCATGCGCTGCGACGTCACGGTCACCCTGCCGGGCGACGCCAAATAATCCGTCTCATGCTGCAAGCCGTTTTCGCCATTGTCGTCAATTGCGCCGTGTTCGCCGGCGTCGGGCTCGGGCCCATGGCCGTCTTGGCCCGTGGCGTGGGCCTGCCGGCCGTTTTGGCCATGGCCCCGGCCGCCGGATACGCCCTGGTCAGCGTCGGGCTCACCTGCTGGCTCATGCGGGAGGGCACGGTGGGCGCGGCCATGGTCCCCGTCACCGGCGGGCTTCTGCTCGTCTCGCTGGCCTGTCTGGTCCTCGCGCGCCGGAACGTGCTCGCGCGTCTGGCCGCCGTGCGCGGCAAAAGGCTTGTCGCCGGGCTCACCGGCGCGGTCCTGTGCCTGGGGTTGCTCACCGCGCCGCTTGCCGCCGGCAACAAGGGCTATGCCGTCTTTCGCGGCAACGCCAGCGACTCGTTTATCTACATGTTCCTGGCCAAGTATTTCGACGCCCACCCCCGGGCCTGGGCCTTCACCCATTCCCCCGAGGAGGTGGAGGCCGACGACCCCATGCTCGGCCCGCCGCGCTCCATGTTGAGCATCCGCTGGACGTGCGGGGCCATGCTGGCCTACGGCGCCAAGCTGGCCGGCATGGGCATCGTGGATTTTCAATACCCGTTTACCATGACGAGTTTCGTCCTGCTCTACGCCGCGTTGCTGGCCTTTCTCGCGGCCATGGGCTTTTCGCCCTTTCTGGCGGCCCTGACCGCCCTGGTCATGACCACGGGGTTCTACGGCCAGTTCGTGCTCGACATCCGGGCCTTCTCCCAGATCAACGCCCTGCCGCTGACCGTGCTGCTCGCCTGGGCCATTTCCCTGCCGCCGCCGGAACGCGCCCCGGACATCGCCCGCCGCGCCGGCCTGCTCGGGCTTTCGTATCTGGCCTGCTTCGTCAACTATACCGAAATCTTCCCCATGGTCGTCGGCGCGGTCGCGGCGTTCCTCGGCCTTTTGGGCCTGTCCGGACGCCTCACCCGCCGCCAGGGACTCGTCCAGGCGGCCGGATTCGCCGTGGGCCTGGCCGCCACCTGGCCCCTGCGCTTTCTCTACGCCCACATGCTGGCCCAGATCCATTTCACCACCATCGCGCCGGAACTGTGGAGCGAGGCCTACTTCACCTGGCTGTTCAAGAACATCCCCGCCGGCATTTTCGGCGTCACCCTCGCCGGGGACGGCTTTTCCAAACTGCCCGGCCTGTCGTTTCTCCACATCCATCCCATCGTGGTCACACTGTTCGCCCTGCTTCTGGCCGCGCTGTTCCTTGCCGGCATCGCGCGGGCCCTTGCCGACCGCGACCATGACGCGCCGCTGGCGGCCGTGGCCTTTGCCGCCGCATCGCTCGCCGCTTTCGCCCTTTTCACGCTGCGGGACACCCCCTGGGTGGCGGGCAAGGGGCTGTCCTATTTCTACCCCTTCACCCTGTCCCTGCCGCTCTATGCCGCCCTGTCCGAAAGCGCCCTGCCGCGTCTTGCCCGATCAGGCTGGATGAAACGCCCGCTGCCGGCCGCAAAGGCCCTGGCCATGGCCTTTCTCGTGCTCCAGCTGTCCTTTGCCTGCCTGCGCCCGGTCTATGCCGCCATGGACATGGATTACCCCGACTACGTGCGCAACCACGGCCGCTACCGGGCCATCGACTGCGACATCGACGCCATCCGGACCGCCCTGGTCGCGGCCGGGGCCAAGGATGTCGGCATATGCTCGGCCGACCCCTGGAAATGGTCGTTTCTGGGCCTGACGCTGGGTGAACGCTGGCGGGTGCGCCTGCCCGGCCAGATGCTCGAGGGACCGCAGGGCGGCAAGGTGTTCGTGGCCCTGGACCTGCCCAAATCCGGCGTCCCGGCCGATCTGGCCCCGTATCTCGCGGCCAAAAACGCCAGTTTCGCCCTGTACCATTTGCCCCGCGCCCGGCTGGCCGCCCTGGCCGCCACGCTGCCCTGCGCCCGGGAGCCGTACTGATTGCGCCGGCGCGCGCCTCGTTGCCCGCGCCGAGCCGTCTCCACCGGACGGAAGACGGCCTTTCTTTTGACGCGTCCCGCGCCTAACCCCCACCGGGCGTATCTGTCCCGACTGTTTACGCCCCCCGTGGGCCGTGCTATTTCATGGCAGGCATTGAAAATGTTCGCCCGCGCCTTGGCCGCGGCTTTTCCACCGATCCGTCGTCCCGGATCGCGACCGACGAGGCGACATCGTGCCGCAGGCAGCCTGTTGCAAAAGACCTTTTCCGCGGGCTGATGCGAATTCCCGCCGGCAAGGCGCAAAAAAAGTTCAGGGCCGCAGCGTAGCCGACCTGCGCGAGGCTTTGGACTTTTTACGCCACCCCAGCCAGGGGGGATTTGGCAGCAGCCCGCCAACCGTCAGCCAAGGAGCGCCACAGCGTGACGCCGCCGCCACGGTCGCTGGCCCGCAACTTCCTTTCCCTGGCCGTTTCCCGGCTGGTCCAGATCGCCAGCGGCTTTTTCGTGCTGCTGGCCGTGGCCCGGGTCCTGTCCCTCGACGATTTCGGCCGATACGCCTCGATCATGGCCCTGGCCGGGGCCGTGGTCGCGGTCACCTATTTCGGCATCCAGCAGATCATGATCCGCGACATGGCCATGGACCGGGGCTGCGCCCCGGCGGCCGTGGGACAGGCGCTGACCCTGCGCCTGGGCCTGCTCGTCGTGGCCGGGATGGTCCTGGCGGCCATCGGCTATTTTTCCGGCTATAAAGGACCGGCCGCCATCGGCCTGGCCCTGGCCTTCGGCGTCGAGGCCTGCCGCTCCTTGAGCCTTCTCGGCTGCGCCGTGTTCCAGGCCTACGAGCGCATGGGCTACGAGCCGCCGCTGTCCATCGTTTCCGGGCTGGCCTCCCTGACCCTGGTCGGGCTGGCCCTGTGGCTGGGGCTCGGCTACACGGGCGTTCTGGCCGGGCTTTTCGCCGCCGCCGCCCTGCACATGCTGCTCGTCTGGTACGTCTCGGGCAGGTATCTCTGCCGCCCCTCGTTTTCTTTCGACCGGGCCGCGCTGTGGCGCATGCTCGGAGCCTCGTCGGTGGTGGGGCTCGGCGTCTTTTTCCACCAGAACCTGTTTCGGGCCAACACCCTGGCCCTGACCTGGCTGGCCGACCTCGCGGCCGTGGCCGATTTCCAGGCCCCGCACGAATTCATCCTCAAGCTCGAGATCCTGCCCCAGGCGCTGATGCTGGCCGTGTTTCCGGCCCTGGCCCGGCTGGCCCCGGTCGATCCTTTGGCCGCCAGACGCCTGTTTCGGCTCATCTTCCGCCACACCCTGCACGCCATGGTCCTGCCCTCGATTCTGCTGGCCTTTTACGCCGAGCCAGCCTGCATCCTGATCTTCGGCCCCAAGTACGTCGGATCGGTCATAATCCTGCGCATCCTTTCCCTGGCCATGGCCCCCCTGGCCCTGGACATGCTGGTCAACAACGTGCTCGTGGCCATCGGCCGCCAGCGCTATGCCCTCTATTACGCGGCGGCGGCTTTGGCTCTCAATGTCGCCGGCAACATCTACGCCGTGCCCCGCTACGGCGCGCTCGGCTCGGCGGTGGTGGCCCTCGGCTCGTACCTCTGGCTTCTGGCCTTTTCCACGCGCTTCGCCGCCCGCCACGGCTTCCGGTCCCACGCCACGGGTCCGCTTTTGCGGGTGCTGTGCGCCGGCGGGGCCTGCCTCGGGGCCTGCGCGCTCCTGCGCAACATGCCCTTTGTCGGCGCGCCGGTCGGCGCGCTGGTGTACGTGGCCGTCTTGGCCGGGCTCAAGGCCTTCGGCCGCCGCGACCTTCTGGAACTGCGCTCCGTCATGCGCCCGCGCCCGCAAGGCGCGGAGACCCCCGGAGAAAACGTATGAAAGCATCCCGCGTGGTGGTCGTCGGCTGGGACGGCGCCACCTTCGACATTGTCAAACCCATGATCGCGGCCGGCCGCATGCCGGTGCTGGAAAAATTCCTCGAAGCCGGCGTGCACGCGCCCCTTTGTTCCACCGTGCCGCCGGTCACCCCCGTGGCCTGGACGAGCTTCGCCACCGGATGCACGCCCGGCCGCCACGGCATTTTCGACGCCCTGACCCTGGACCCGGCCAGCCACGAGGTGCGCTTCGTCTCGGCGGCCATGCGCCGGGCCGCGCCCATCTGGGCCGTGCTCTCGGACAGGGGCCGGCCGGCCGGGGCCGTCAACGTGCCCGTGACCTGGCCGCCCGACCCCATAAGCGGCCTCGTGATCTCGGGCATGTTCACCCCGTCCTACGCCGAGGATTACGTGCATCCCCCCGAGTTGCGCCAGGAAATCGAAGCCCGCTTCGGCCCCTGCCGGGACTCGCCCAACATGGACCCGGACCCGGAGCGCTACCTGCAAAACCTGCTTGCGGGCGTGGACGCCCGCTGCGAGCTGACCCTGTGGCTCATGGCCCAAAAGCCCCTCGACTACTTCTGCTCGATCTTTATGGAATCCGACCGGGTGCAGCACTTCTTCTGGGGCTACCGCGACCCGTCCCATCCCGACCACGCCGCCCTGGGCCAGGCCATCGAGGCCGTGTACGAACGCCTGGACGCGGCGCTCGGGCGCATCCTCGACGCCTGCCCGCCGGATACGGCCGTGGCCCTGGTCTCCGACCACGGCGCCGGGCCGCTTAGGCGCGCCATCTTTCTCAACCGCTGGCTCATGGACAACGGCTTCCTGACGCTCTCCGGCGAGCTGTCCGCCCTGGCGGGCGGCCGGCACGCGCCGTCGGGGCTCAAAAAGACGCTCGTGGCCCTGGCCAAGGCGATCCTGCCCGAATCCGTGCTGGAAGCCCGGCGCAAGGCCAAGTCCAAGGCCTTCGCCCGCATCAACAACCTCTTTTCCGCCATCGTGGACTGGGACAAGACGACCTGCGTGTCGGAAGGCATCGCCGGGGGGATCTTCTTCAACCCCAAGCTGGTGGGCGAAGCCGACCGGGCGGAGTTGACGCGGCGGCTCAAGGAAGGCCTGCTCGCCATCGTGGACCCGCAAACCGGGGCCCATCCCTTCGCCGCCGTCTACGCCCGGGAAGAACTCTACAACGGCCCGGCCGTCACCGACGCGCCGGACGTCATCACCCTGTGCGCGCCCGGCTACCAGGTGCTGGTGCCCCACGAGATCGCGCTCTACGAGCAGGGCGCGCCGACCGGGCTTTTCGCGACGCACAAATGGAGCGGCCGCCACGAACAGTACGGGGTGTTCGCCCTGCGCGGCCCGGGCGTGGCCGCCGGGGTGGAGCTTGCCGACGCGGCCATGGCCGACGTGACGCCGACGCTGCTCTACGCCCTGGACGAGGCCGTGCCGGAAAACATGGACGGCCACGTGCTGGCCGGAGCCTTCACGGCCGAAACCCTGGCCGCCCGGCCGCCGCAAACCACCACGGCCACCGCCAGCACGACAGGCGCGGCCGGCACCGACGGCGCGCAGGCGGACCAGATCGCGGACGAGCTCTCGGATTTGGGGTATATGTAGGTAGGAAGAGAAGGAAAAAGGATGTGCGAGAGGGGGACCTTTTTTGAAAAAAAGGTCCCCCTCTCGCGCTCTCCCCTCCAAAAAACTTTTAACGATATCAGACTGTCACCGTTAAAAGTCTTTGGGAGGGGGGTCCGGGGGGAACCCTTTCTACAGAAAGGGTTCCCCCCGGTCTCTTAACGATCCCGGCGCAAGAGCTCCCAGGAGATGCCGAGGACCGCGCCGATTTTTTTGAGCGTCGCCGCCCGGGGCCGGGCCGAGCGGGCTTCGAACTGGGCCACGGCGGCCGGCGAGATGTCCAGACGCCGGGCCAACTCTTCCGGCGTGACGCCCAGATGTTCCCGCCACGCCCGGATGGGCGACTCGCCTTCGCGGCAAAGCCAGGCCACCTCGCGCGGCAAATCTCCATCCGTTTCCTGATCGCGCATCGTTACTCCCCGGCCTCGCCCAGAACGGATACCGCCCGCGAGACGCGGGCGCATACGGCACGCGGCCGCCGGATCAAGGCCGGGCCTTTTCCCGCTCCGGAGCCGCCAATGTTTGTGGGTTGCCGTCGGCACGGACAAGCGAGCTTCCCGTAAGAGACTCGTTGGGCAATGTGCCCTCGTCCTGGTAGCCCGACTGGGCCAGGACCAGAATCGACAGGGCCAGCACCAGCACAACCATGCCGCCCGCGACCCGCCAGAAAAAATAATCCCGATCAGGCGTCACCGCCGCCTCACGCATCACTTCCATCTCCCGCAAAAAAACAAACTTCGCGTTACCGCCGATGCCCGGGCAAACCCCAGACTTCCGACACCGCCGCGACCACCGCCGCGACCACCCGATCCTCGGCCTTCTCCCGCCGATAAATCAGGGACAAACCCAGGGTAAGCCCTTCCCGCTGCCACAGGCACACTTCCCCGGCCGCTTCGGCCTCCAGGGCATCGTCGCGGCGCAGCAGCGTCAGCCCGATGCCGGCCGCGACCATAGTCCGCAACGTGGCGTCGCTGTCCCCCACCATGACCTTGTTGAGCGGCAGATCACGGCAGGAGAAGCAAGCCTCCAGCAAATATTGAAACGGACAGCGCTGGGAAAACCAGACCCAGGGCAACCCGGCCAACGTTTCCCAGTCCGCCAGACAAACCCGGTCCGCCCAGGAGGTGGGACCGACCACGGCCATGTCCACGTTCTCCAAGGGCACGGTCACGACATCGCGCCCCTGCTCGATGATATTGTCATAGATAAAGCCCAGATCGAGCTTTCCCTGACGCACGTTATCGAGAATGTTCGCCGAACTCGAATCGGTCAGATGCACTTCCACCCCGGGATGGCGGCGGGAAAGAACAGCCAGCATTTCGGGCACGCGCATGCGCCCGGCCTCGTTGTTGAGGCCGATGCGGACCACGCCCGTGACGTCCCGGCGCAGGCTGCCGGCCCTGGCCCGAACGGCGTCCAGACCAGCGAGGGCCTGTTTGGCCTCGGTCAAAAGCGCCTGTCCCTCGCCCGTCAGGCGCATGCCCTTTGGCGTACGCGTGAAAAGCGGCACCCCGAGTTCCTCCTCAAGGCCGCGCACATGGGCGCTCACCGCGGGCAGGCTGGCGTTTAAGCGCTCGGCCGCCCGGGTCAGGTGCTCTTCCTCGGCCACGGCCACGAAGGTCCGTAGATGGTAGTATTCCACAACGCCCCTCCCGGCGTCGTTTTCCCTTCAGGGATTCGGAAGGACTTCTTCCGACATTGCGATTGGATCGCGTCCCCGCAGGCGGGCTACAACCAGTCCGTAGCTTTTCTGGCCTATGGCACACGCCCGGCCCGCCGTAAAGGACGGGCCGAGGCCAAAATGTGGGGGAAACATCATGCGCCTTGTCAAGACCATCGTGCTCGCCTCGGCCCTTCTGGGGCTGCTTCTTTTCGTCGTCATCCAGGACCGCAGCCAGGGCAGCCCGGCCCTGTACACGCGGACCTCCGACTTCGCTCCGGCCCGGGCCGATCTGGCCGAAGCGGTCTTCGCCATGGTGGTGGAAAACGCCAAAAAAGCGGGCCTGCCCCAACCGGCCACCCTATGCCAGGCCTGTGTGGCCGCGCACCTGAACCTTCCCGCCGACACCATGCGCAACCGCTGCGAGCGCGCCTGCGGCCTGCGTACCGCCCAATCTCCCCAATAAAAAAAGGATACCCTCCCTTGCGGAAGGATATCCCCCTATCGAAAGTTTTTGGGGAGGGTGGGGGTCCGGGGGAGGGGACCCTTTTTTTCAAAAAAGGGTCCCCTCCCCCGGTTTTTCCCCTCTCTTACCCTAACAACTCATTGATCTTCTTCATGACGGCGAAGGCGTCGGCCACGTAGAGCACGTCGGCCTTGCCCTGCGCCCAGCCGCAGGAGGGGTCGAGGTTGACGGCCCGGCGTTCGCCGACAAACCGCCAGCCGACCACATGCGGCTCCTCGCCGTGGCAGCAGGTGGCCAGCCCCTTGGGATGGCGCGGCGTAGCTCCGGTCTGCCCGACCTGATGCAGGTGGGTGAGAAACGGCAGCACGGCCTCGCCGTCGCCGCCCATATCCACCAGGGACTTGCTGCTGCCGAGCGACGCCTTGGACCGGCCGAGGAACCCGAGGATCAGTTCGCCGGCATCGGCCACATGGGACGCGCCGTCGGCCTGCTTCTTGGTCCAGCCCGCGCCGGCCACGAAAAGGAGCTTGGCGTCGGGGCGGATGGTCTGCTCGTCGGCCGAGGGGGCGATGACGGCCTTGAGCGTCGTGCGGGTCATGGCCTCGGTGACCGGGACCTCGACCGCCGTGACGGACGCCTCGCCCGGCGCGCCGTCGTAGGCGGCGAAACAGCCGGCGGAAACGGTCAGGCACCAGGGCCGGGCGGCGCGGGTCAGCTCCGCCTGCATGCGCTGGCGGTAATAGCCGCGCGTGGCCACCGGCTTGCCGTCCTTGACGGCCAGGCCAGTCACGTGGGCGTCGATGCGCCCGCCAAGGCGCGCGGCCACGCCGGGCATGGCCCGGGAGGCGCGGGAATCGTCCGTGGCCACGATGATGGTGGCGGAAGCCGCCTTGGCCAGGGCCTCCATGGCGGCGGCGTCGGTGGCGTAGCGGGAAACGCCGAAGGCCTCGCCGGACACGCCGTGGATGGCGGTCGCGCCGCAGCCGGCCACGACGCTCGCGGCGGCGGCCACATCCGCGCCGAAAAGCCCGACCGCATAGGGCGCGCCCAGCCCCTCGGCCAGGGTCTTGGCTGCGGTCAGGGCTTCCAGGGAGGCGACGGACAGGCTGCCGTCAGCCTCGGTATGCGCGCAAAAAAGAACGGTATCCATAAATCGTGCCTCCAGCCCTTAGCTCTCGATCCAGGCGATGATTTCCTTGGCGATGTCCTCGACAGGCGTGTCCTTGACCACGCGGGTGTCGCGCTTCTGGGCCGGGACGGCGACCGACTGGTAGTCGATGGCGGCGGCGTCCAGAGCGGCCGGCTTGGCCTTTTGCAGGGCCGGCATGACAAGGCGCATGTTGGCCATGCCCACCTGCGGATTGTTGGGCGGCTCGGGCAGCTCGCCCGTGGCCCAACCGAGAACCGCCGGAGCGCCGGCGCAGGTCGAAACCTGATAGGCCCCGCCCTCGACGCGCTCCATGATCTCGAGCGAGCCGTCCGCGCCGACCGTCAGCTTGTCCACGCCCTGGAACTGGTCCACGATGCCGAGCTTCTCGCCCAGGATCTGGAGCGTCGAACCGGAGCCGCGCGAAGCCGACATCCAGCCGCCGAAAACGAGCAGCTTGGACTTGTCCAGCCCGGCAATGCCCTCGATGGCCACGGCCAGGGCATTCGCCACCTCGGAAGAATCCATGAAGCCGCCGGCCGGGCCATCGGCCACCACCAGCTCGAATGGCGCTTTCTGGGCCACGGTCATCATCACCTGCTGCAACTTGGCCTTTTGACCAAGAGAGACCAGCCAGACCTTGCTGCCAGCCTGCGTCTTGGCCAGCTGGGCCGCCTCATACAAGGAACAAGCCGCCCAGGGATCCAGGATCGAAGGCAACATCAATTCGTTTTTCAAACCCCAGCCGGTCGGACCCTTGACCGGCTCCAGCGTCTGCAGCGGATCAGGCACAATCCCGCCGCATACCACGATATGGAACATAGGCACTCCTTTTGAGGGGGGAGGAAGGGATGGAACCGGGGGCGGGGACCTTTTTTTGCAAAAAAAGGTCCCCGCCCCCGGACCCCCACCCTCCAAAAAAACTCTTAAAAAATATGACCCAACGCTCTATCTTTTGCCATTTCATGCGGCGCTTCGCCGCTGGCGCGGTTGTCGCCGCAATCGCGTCCGGCGTCGAGGGGCTTTGCCCCTCGTGCCGCCGGGCCGATTGCGGTGACAAATATCCGGGCTCCCGCACCCCTGCCATGGTCCCGCCCGGCAAAGTGTAAAGGGGGGACCGGGGGGCATCAAGCCCCCCGGCGGTGAGGTGCAGGAGAGGCGGAGCCTCTCCTGCCGACTCAGTTCTCGGCCGAGTGCAAACCGCCGGCGGCGGCCTTGAAGACCACGTTGGTGCGTTCGGGATCGGCCAGGGACGGCTTGGAGCAGTTCCACAGGCAGGCCCCGCAGTGCACGCATTTTTCCCTATCGAACAGCGGCACGCCGTCGTCGGGATTGGTGGTGATGGCCTGTCCGGAGCAGGCCTCGATGCAGGTCTTCTCGCAGCAGGCGCGGCAGACATCCGGGTTTTCGAAGGTCACGTGGTCGGCGTAGCCGGGCGCGGCCTGGACCTTGCCGCCTAAAAGCAGCGCATCCTGGTGCGAGACGAGCAGTTTGCCGTCGCAAACGATGGCCGGCCAGCCCACGCGGTCCATGAGCGCATCGTGCAGGGGCCGGCCCTTGGCCGTGGCTTCGCGGCGAATGGTGGCGATATCCTCGCAGGAGATGCGGCCCCGGTAGTATTCCTCGATGCTCGGAATGCGTTTCCAGGTGGGCTTGGATGCGGCCGGCCAGCACAGCGCGCCCTTGGTCAGGCCGCACAGGCCCATGCCGATGAGCCCGGGCAGGAATCCAGCGGCGAAGCCCTCGCGGGAGCGCGCGGCGATCCTGGCTTCCTCTTCGAGCCAGGAGGCCCGGCGCCTGGCCACGTAGGTCTTTTCCAGGTTCTCGGCGGTAAAGGGCAGTCCCTGTTCCAGCAGGTGCACCACGGCCTCGCCCAGAAGCACGCCCGAGGTCCAGGCCTCGTCCACGCCGGAGCCGGTCAGGACGTTGGTGGTGCCGGAGCCCTCGCCGATGCGGGCGTAGCCGTTGCCGACGAGGTAGGGTTCGCCGGATTTGCCGGCCTCCTGCAGGGTCTTGGCCCCCCAGGAACGCAGCTCGCCGCCTTTGATGTTCTTCCAGATGTAGGGGTGCTGCATCCAGTGCTGGAGGTAGCGGTAGGCCGTGCGCACCGGATTGTCGAACCAGGAGGGCACGAAGATGCCCATGGCCGCGACGCGGCCGGGCAGCACGTAGAGGAAGCCGAAAATCTCGGGCTCGGGGAAGCCGATGGTGTGGATGACCGTGCCTTCCTTCCAGGGACAATGGCCGGGCAGGTCGATAACCATCTTCATGCCCACGGCGTAGTCGCGGTGGTGATGGCCGGCGGGGAGGCCGTGGAGGTTGTCGAGGGCGCGTCCGACCGGCCCGACGGGGCCGTCGCCGACGACGGTGAGCTTGGCCCGCACGTCCATGCCCGGCATGTAGGCGGCCTCGGGCTTGCCGGCCTTGTCCACGCCCTGGTCGGCCAGGCGCACGCCGACCACCTGCCGGTTTTCGACCAGGGGCTCGGCCACGGGCGAGGACGGCCAGATCTGGGCCGCGCCGGTGGCCATGACGTTGCCGCCCACCCACTGGTTGAACTGGCCGATGGAAAAGGTCATGCCGCCGTGCTTTTGTAAAAACTCCGGGATATAGGGCAGCTCCACGGCCATGTCGGCATAGCCCGGCAGCCGCTTGCCCAGGGCCTTTATCACCTTGTCCTTCATCCGCATAAGAAGCGGCCGGCGGCTGGCGCCCACGGGATCGAGCAAATAGACGACCTTCTCGTCGGTGATCGGCGCGCACATGGGCACATCGGAGGGCTTCATGTCCGGGAAGCTGGCCCGGATGCCGCGCGCCTTGGACACCACGCCGGAAACGCCCACACCCACGTCGTCGGCCCGCTCGTAACAGATGACCTGGGGCGGCATGCCGGGCATAAGCTCGCTCTCCATGACCGGCGAGCCGTCCTCGTTGACGATGCCCCGGGCCAGCGTGGTCAGAAATCCACCCATGGCCGGGCCAAACCCAACACAGACGATGTCCGTCTCCATGACCTGCCGTTCCATACGTCATGTCCTCCGTTGAGCGAGGAGCCGGGGGAGGGAACCCCTTTTTTGAAAAAAAGGGGTTCCCTCCCCCGGACCCCCACCCTCCCCAAAAAACTTTACAGGGGTTGTAGCCTAACCAAATTGGCTTCCAATGCGGCGCTTCGCCGCTGGCGCACCTTGTCGCCGCAATCGCGTCCGGCGTCGGGGCGCGCAGCGCCGCGTGCCGCCGGGCCGATTGCGGCGACAAACGTTCGGCGTCCCCGCCGTCCGCCTGTCCCAACCGCACTGTCATCCATCATCCCGACCCGGTAAAGGGGGGCCCGGGGGGCATCAAGCCCCCCGGCGGGTCCAGGGCAGCGCCCTGGCGGGGTCTGGGGCGGAGCCCCACCCCCCAGTTACAGCGGATAATCGAGCGCTTCCGGGATCATCACCTGGGTGATGGCCTGGCCGGCGCGTTCGCGGGCGGCTCCGGCTCCGGCCATGGAGATGTCCACGGCGGCGCGCAGGGCGGCGAACGCGGCCAGGTCCGCGCCCTCGGGGGCGTAGCCGCACACGAGGTTCGCGCACACGCGGGCGGCCTCGCCGGCGGCCTTGGCGGCCTGCAATTTGGACAGGTCGCTGAAAAAGGAGACGTAGCCGTCGAGGCCCTCGGCCACGACCGGATTTTCCGGGCCCTTGGCGGCCAGTTCCAGGATATCGAGAATGAACAGGCGGCTGGCCAGAAGCGGGCACAGCGCGTCGGCCAGGGGGAAGGTCACGGCCTGGCGGTTGCTGTGGTAGAGCTTCTTGCCGTCGGCGTCCTTGCCCTTGGCCAGGACTTGCAGGGAGTGCTTCCAGAGCTTGAAGCCGGCGGCCACGGTCGCCGCGCCGGTCTCGGGATTGGTCGCGGCCACGCGGTCCATCTCGGCGATGTAGTTGTCGAGGTAGACGGCGAAGATGTCGCTGGCCATGGTGATGGAGAGCTGGCGGCGCTGCACGCATTCGGGGCCTTCGTAGGTGGCCTCGAGCTGGCCGTCGCTCCATTTGTGGAACAGGAAGCCCGGGCAGTCCTCGGTAATGCCGTAGCCGCCCATCATGGCCACGGCCTCGCGCATGACGGTGGCCCCGCCGCCGGTGTTCCAGAGCTTGCAGGCCGGGCACAGGACGCCGGCCTCGGCTTCGAGGGCCTGGTATTTGACCACCGGGTCGGCGTCGAGGGCGGCGAACCGGTCGGCGTCGCGGGAGTCCTCGGGGGTGAAAAGCAGATTCACGTATTCGACGGACTGGGGCAGGACCTTTTTGAGCGCTGTCAACTGGGCGCGCATGCCGGTGACGCCCGCGTCGGCCAGGGCCTTGTCCTTGGCCTTTTCGGTCGGGTCGAGATTGTCGAAGAGCCGGGCCGTGCCGAACCCGAGGGACGCGCCGGCTTCGCCGGCCGCCCAGACCTCGGCCAGACGGATGGGGGCGTCCTGCTTCTGCTGGATGCCCAGCTCGTACTTGGGCGTGCCCTCGGCGCAGGCGTCGCCGCCACGGAAGCGGCCGCGCTGGTAGCGGATGACCGGCTCCACGGCGGAGAGCAGCTTGGCCGTGGTCATGAGCGCCACGGGCACGCGGGTGCGGTGGAACACGGCGGCAATGATCTCGGAGTGGGAATAGTTGGGGACGATGCAACCGTCCTTGACCGTGTAGCCGCCGATGATGCGGCTGGCCGGCACCTTCATGCTGAAGACCGGATCGCGGGTGGAGGACAGCTGGTGGACCATCTTGAGGGTGGGCGCGCCGCGGTCAAAGAGCCCCGGGTCGGTCTCCTCGAGGATGACCATGCAGGAGGTCTTGATGCGCGGGTCGGCGGTATCCACGGCCACGGTGGCGAAATTGGCGAAGTCCATGCCGGTGATGAAGCGGCCGCGCTTGTCCACCAGGAGCATGGGTTCCCCCCCCTCTTCCCAGGAGTCCACGCGGACCTTGCCAACGAGCACGCCCGTGTCCACGCCGACGTAGGGCAGGGGCTCGGTCAGGGCGAAGGCGCCGCGCCAGGTGGTCTGGCCGGGCGTGGGGGCGGCCAGGCTCATGTAGTGGTCGCGCTGTTCGTCGGTGCCGCGCTCGTGGATGGGCGACAGGGCCAGGTTGCCGGCCAGGGAGCAGGTGGCCGCGCCGGCGTCGACCCAGGCCAGCTCGAAGGCGACCAGGGCCAGGGCCATGTTCTTGGGGCCTTCGATGAAACCGCCCTGATGGGGGTCCATGAACACGGCGGTGATGCCGGCTTCGTCAAAGGCGGCAAGGAGCTGGGCTTTCTGTTCGGTCCATTCGTGGGAATGGCGCGCGCCTTCGGCCACGAGCCGGGCGACCACTCCCCTGGCCACGGAGCGGGCGGATTGGACGGCCATCTGGAGGTCGAAGCGGTCGGCGAAGCGCCACATGATTTGCCGGACGTCGTCGCCCGGAAGCGTGCGAAGAGTTTCCATAGGATTCGCCTTAGTTCGAGGTTTGGACGCGCCAGGGCGCATGGATTTTGCAAAAGTATGAGACATTAAAATATTCGGCCCAAAGCGTCAATAAATGGACGACGGCGTGCCAGGTGACAGCCCCGTTTTCATCCGGCGAGGATTTTACCCTCCCCAACTCCGCGACAGGGCTTGTATTACCCCAGCCCCTTAGGTACGTATCTCAATAAGGGCACCTTGCAAACCGGCGGACTCCCCCCATGCCGTATCGCCTGAAATACTATTTCGATCCCGACTACGAACATCGTCGGCTGCGGCCCAAATGGCGCGACGACGGATCCGTGGATCAGTACGACCTGGGCTACGTGCAAAACGTGGTGGTGGCGCAGGCCCTGGCCGAGTGGGAGGATATCAGTCCGGACCACACCCCCCTCCCCGGGGAGGTGGTGGCGGACCAGCCCGCTTTTTCCCACGGCGAGGGCTGCCGGGTGGACCCGGAAAACCCGAGAAGGCTCATCGCCTCGGTCAACGGGCACGTGGCCTGCGCCGACGGCAAGATCACCGTCCACGACACGCTTTCGATCGGGCACGACATCGATTTCCACACCGGCAACATCGTGGCCATCGGCGACGTGCTCGTCGGCGGCTCGGTGCGCTCCGGCTTTCTGGTCATGGGACGCAACATCACCGTGCGCGGCGCGGTGGAGGCGGCCCGGATCCAGGCCATGGGCAACATCTCCTGCCAGTCCGGCATCATGGGCGGCAGCAAGGCGTCGCTGCGGGCCGGCAAGAGCCTGCGGGCCAAATTCTGCGAAAACGCGGCGCTCCATGCCGCGGGCAACATCCTCATCGACGGATCGAGCATGCATTGCCGGCTTTTCGCCGGGGAAAAGCTGGCCGTAAAGGCCCGGTTGATCGGCGGCGAGGCCTATTGCGGCGACGCGGTCTACGTGGGCGAACAACTCGGCGGCACCGGCCAAAGCCAGACGCGGCTGCTCGTGGGCTACGATCCCGAACGCATCCACAAGGACCAGCGCCTCAAGGCCCGCATGGCCGAGGCGCACATGGAAATCGAGGCCTGCCGCTTCGAGATGCAGCGGGGCAGCGAACGGGTCGAAGCCTACGCGTCGGAACTCACCCGCTACGAAAGACTCCTGAGCGTCTGCAAGGCCCAGCTCTGGCAGTTGTGGTCGGGTCCCGACGCCCTGCGCCGGTTCGCCGACTGCCGGGTGATCGTGCCGGGACGTGTCGGAGCCAATGTCGAAATCAACATCGGCGAGGCGTTTCTGACCGTGCCCGAAGACACCCACGACGTGGTGTTCCGCTACCAGGACGGCGAAATCGTCATGGAGCACCCGGCGTTGCGCAAGTAAGACGGGAAGAAAAGAGCCGGGGGGAACCCTTTCTACAGAAAGGGTTCCCCCCGGGCCCCCCTCCCAAAGACTTTTAACGGTAACAACTTATCATCGTTAGAAGTTTTTTGGAGGGGAGAACGCGAGAGGGGGACCCTTTTTTCAAAAAGGGTCCCCCTCTCGCATCGCTTTATCCCAAATAACTTAACTCATCCGCACTTGGTATAGCCGCAGGCTTTGCAGACGTGGCAGCCTTCCTCGAAGGTCAGCTCGCCGCCGCAGTCCGGGCAGGTGGGGTGGGTCAGGTTGCCGGTGTCGTCGTGGATAGGCGCGCCTTGCAGGTAGCGGTTTTCCAGCACCCAGGACACGGCGTCCGGGATGGAGAGCAGCAGGCCCTTTTTCTGGAAGACCGGATTTTCGCCGCCGATGCCCTTGAGCTGGCCCACGATGTCGGCCACGTCCACGCCCGAGCGCAGGGCCAGGGACACCAGCCGGCCGATGGCCTCGGCCTTGGCCGTGACCGAGCGGCCGGACTTGCCGATGGTGGCGAAGACCTCGAAGGGCTTGCCTTCGACCTCGTTGACGGTGAGGTAGAGTTCGCCGAGCCCGGTTTTGACCTTCTGGGTGAAGCCGAAGACGATGTCCGGGCGCACGCGCACCTTGCTCTGTGGCTTGCCCGTCTCGGCCTGGCCGCCCTCGCCCGTGCACAGCACCTGACCCGCCTTGCAGCCGTCGCGGTAGACGGTCACGCCCTTGCAGCCCAGCTCGTAGGCCAGCCAGTAGATTTCCCGGATGTCTTCCTTGGTCGCCTTGTTCGGCAGGTTGACGGTCTTGGACACGGCGTTGTCCGTGTATTTCTGGAAGGCGGCCTGCATCTTGAGGTGCCAGACCGGCTCGATGTCCATGGCCGTGACGAAGACGTCGCGCAGCTCTTCGGGCAGCATGCCGATATGGGCGATGGAGCCCTTGCGGGTGACCTCCTCCATGAGGCTTTCGGAATAGGCCCCGGCCTCCTGCATGGCGGCCACGAAATGGGGGTTGGCCTCCACGAGCTTTTCGCCGTCCATGACGTGGCGGGAAAAGGCCAGGGCGAAAAGCGGCTCGATGCCCGACGAGCAGCCGGCGATGATGGACAGGGTGCCGGTCGGGGCGATGGTCGTGGTGGTGGCGTTGCGGTAGGGGCCGAGGTTGCGCTTGCCGAAGACGGACTCGGCGTAGGCCGGGAAGGGGCCGCGTTCGGCGGCCAGGGTCTTGGAGGCGGAGCGCGCCTCGCCCTGGATGGTCTCCATGACCTTTTCGGCCAGGGACAGGGCCTCGGTGCTGTCGTAGGGGATGCGCAGGAGGTAGAGCAGGTCGGCGAATCCCATGATGCCGAGCCCGATCTTGCGGTTGGCGCGGACCATCTCGGTGATCTGGTCCAGGGGATAGCGCGAGGCGTCGATGACGTTGTCGAGGAAGCGCACGGCCAGATGCACGGTCTCGGTCAGCCCCTTCCAGTCGATGCCGTCCTCGGCCTCGGGGTCGAAAAAGACGGAGAGGTTGATGGAGCCGAGGTTGCAGGCCTCGTAGGGCAGCAGCGGCTGTTCGCCGCAGGGGTTGGTCGACTCGATTTCGCCAAGGGCCGGGGTGGGATTGTCGCGGTTGATGCGGTCGATAAAGACGATGCCGGGGTCGCCGGATTCCCAGGCCTTGCGCACGAGAAGCGAAAAGACCTCGGCCGCGTTCTGGCTGCCGACCACGCGCTTGTCGCGGGGATCGACCAGGTCGTAGTCCTCGCCTTTTTCCACGGCCTGCATGAAGCGTTCGGTCAGGGCCACGGAGATGTTGAAATTCTGGAGCTCGTTTTCGCGCTCCTTGCAGGTGATGAATTCCAGGATGTCGGGGTGGTCGATGCGCAGTATGCCCATGTTGGCCCCGCGCCTCGTGCCGCCCTGTTTGACCTGCTCGGTCGCGGTATTGAAGATGCGCATGAACGAGACCGGGCCGGAGGCCACGCCGCCGGTCGAGCCGACGCGGCTTTTTTTCGGGCGCAGCCGGGAAAAGGAAAAGCCGGTGCCGCCGCCGGACTTGTGGATGAGCGCCGCGAATTTCACGGCGTCGAAGATTTCCTCCATGGAGTCGCCGACCGGCAGCACAAAGCAGGCGGCGAGCTGCCCGAGGGGCGCGCCGGCATTCATGAGCGTCGGGGAATTGGGCAGAAAGCGCATGCCCGTCATGAGGTCGTAGAAGGCCCGGGCCAGGGCCTCGGGGGTGAAGGGCGACTTGTCGTAGTGCGCCTCCATGGCGGCTATGGCCGTGGCCACGCGCCAGAAAAGGCTCCTGGCGTCCTCGGTCGGCTCGCCGTCCGGGCCTTTTTGCAGGTAGCGCTTGGCCAGGACCACCTGGGCGTTGGGATTGATGGCGGGTTCGGGCAGATCGGCGGGCATGGGCAGGGTTGTCATAGGCGGCGAATCCTCGGGTTCAAGGTCAAAAAAAGCGCGGTCGCGCGGGACGTTTTTTACAATTGCAGGTCGAAATCGGCGAGGATGTCCTTGTCTTCCATCACATCGCCGCGAATGTAGTTGTACAGGTTCATGTCGTGGATATTTTGCAAGAAAATAGGCTTCGTTTCGATCTGCGCGACCGGGGCCTTGTCGTAAATGGACGGGTGCTCGACCCAGAAAACGGTATGAGGCGGTTTGTTGCGTTCGAGCAGACTGACGAAGGCATTGGTCGGATCGTAGAAATCATAGCAGGAACCGTTGCAGTACTGTAGCCCGTTGGGGAAATTGATGAAAAGTTCCGGAGGAACTTGTTTGCCTGAGGAGAGAACTTTTTCGACCACGTCATGGATTATGGCGACGAATTTCCGGGACAAGGCGTCATCATTATCCAATCTTGTCGTCAGATAATAATCCGCCTCGGGAAACATTGTTACGATGCGCTCTTTGACTTGCGGCAGGATCGTCGGAAATTCCTTGCAATAAAGAGGTATGAATTTCTTATATTTTTGAAGAAACGCGATGATACGACGAAATTTTTCAGGGGTTTCTGCATCGAACAAGACAAGCCAGACAAAATCCTGGCATTGCTGGCCCACGACAGAAGGAAGGCAGAAGGTGTTGAAGAGCTCAAAGCGTTCAGCAAGCCATGTGTCGCTCAGGCGAAAGTCATAACATCTTGTATCGATGTGGGCATTGAAACGCGTGACTATGCAATGCTTGAAAATCATGGCGTATAATGATGTCCACCAACTAATTTTATACCATTTGCTCCAGCACGATTTCTATAAAGGCCGCCAAATTCCAAAAGCCCCGGCGAAGCAGATGCGCACACCAATCAAGATCATCCGATCATGACGGGTCTCGGGCAGGGCCAAGCCCTGCCCAAGACCACGTCACAAGAAAAACGACTAGCAGACTTCCCCGTAGGTCAGCCGCTCGGCGTACTCCGCCTGCTTGCCCTTGTTCCACATGGACACCGGCCGGTAGTAGCCCACGATGCGCGTGAACACTTCCGACGGCGCGCCGCACTCCGGGCACTCGAAATGCTCGCCCTTGATGTAGCCGTGGGTCTTGCACACCGAGAACGTCGGCGTGATCGACAGGTACGGAATCTTCGTCATGGTGAAGGCCTTGACGATAAAGGACTTGAGCGCCTCGGTGTCGGCCACGGCCTCGCCGAGGTAGGTGTGGAACACCGTGCCGCCGGTATAGAGCGGCTGGAGCTTGTTCTGGTGCTCCAGGGCGTAGAAGACGTCGCGCGAGAGCCCGACGGGCAGCGTGGTGGAGTTGGTGTAATACGGCGTGCCGTTGCCCGAGGCCTTGATGTCGCAATAAAGCGCCTTGTCGATCTTGGCCAGGCGATAGCTCGTGCCCTCGGCCGGGGTGGCCTCCAGGTTGTAGAGGTTCCCGGTCTCCTCCTGGAACCGCGACGTCAGCTGGCGCAGGTGCCCCAGCACCCGGGTCATGAGCCGCAACCCGGCGTCCGTCTCGATACCCTTGCCGAGGAGGTTCATGCAGGCCTCGTGGCCGCCGACCAGTCCGATGGTGGAGAAATGGCCCTTGAAGCCGTTTTTGAGGTAGCGCCGCGTCCAGGGGAAAAGCCCCCGCTCCAGGTTGTCGCTGATCATCTTGCGCTTGAATTCCAGCGCGTCCCTGGCCAGCTCGGCATACTCGGCGACAAGGTCCAGGAAATCCTCCTCGCCCTGGGCCAGAAACGCCAGCTTGGGCAGGTTCAGCGTCACCACGCCGACGGACCCGGTCAGGTCGCCGGCGCCGAAAAGCCCGCCCACCTTGTTGCGCAGCTCCCGCAGGTCCATCTGCAACCGGCAGCACATGGAGCGCACGTCCTCGGGCGAGAGGTCGGAGTTGATGAAATTCTGGAAATAGGGCGCGCCGTACTTGGCGGTCAGCTCCAAAAGCAGGGTGCCGATGTCGGAATCCCAGGGGAAATCGGCCGTGATGTTATAGGTAGGGATGGGAAACGAAAAAATCCGGCCGTGGTAGTCGCCCTCGGCCATGACCTCCAGGAAGGCCCGGTTGATCATCTCCATCTCCGGCCGGAAATCGCCGTAGGTGGCGTCGCGCATCTCGCCGCCGACGATGACCGCCTCCTTGGCCAGATGCTTGGGCGGGGCCAGATCGAAGGTCAGGTTGGTAAAAGGGCTCTGCCCGCCCCAACGCGAGGTGGTGTTGAGGTTGAAGACGAACTTCTGCATGGCTTGCCGCACTTCGCGGTAAGAAAGGCCGTCCTCGCGGATAAAGGGGGCGAGGTAGGTGTCTACGTTGTTGAAGGCCTGGGCCCCGGCCCACTCGTTTTGCAGCGTGCCCAGAAAATTGACCATCTGGCCGAGGGCCGCGTCGAAATGCCTGGCCGGACCGGCGCAGGAGCGCCCGGGCAGGTTGAAGCCCTCGAGGAGCAGGTCGCGAAGGCTCCAGCCGGCGCAGTAGCCGGCCAGGCCGAACGACAGGTCGTGGATGTGGAAATAGCCGTGGTCGTGGGCCTCGCGCGCTTCCTGGGGATACTTGCCGAGGGCGTAGCGGGCCTGGACCGTGCCCGAGAGGTGCAGCATGAGCCCTTGAAAGGAGTGCGTCATGTTGGCGTTTTCCGCCACCCGCCAGTCGGTCTTGGAAATGTAGTTGTCGATGACGTCGGAGATGTCAAGGTAGGCGGCCTTTTGCTCGCGCAGTTCGCGCCGCTTTTCGCGGTACACGATGTAGCGGCGGGCCACGGCGAAAAGCCGCGACTCCATGAGCACCTGTTCCACCGCGTCCTGCACGGCCTCCTGTTCGGGAACGTCGACGCCCTCGAGCTTGGCCTCGACCTTATGGGCAAGCCGCGTGGACAGCAGCGGGTCCTGGATGCCGCTGGCCTTGAGGGCCTTTAAAATCGCCTGGGCGATGCGTTGGGTCGACCACGTTTCCAGACATCCGTCGCGCTTTCGAATCTGCTTGGGCATGCCCCTCCTCCTCCCTTTTGAAGCTCGGCTTGCGAAAAGCTTGCACGGTGAGTGTGAAACCCGACGGCAGGGCCTCCCTAATTTCCCTGACGTCGTCCTCTGTCAGTTCCGGAACGCGGGTGGTGCGAAAGGCGAAGCGGTCCGGATGCCGCAACGCCAGGGAAAAGACCTCGCCGAGGCGGTCGGCCGCCTCTTCCGGGGTCACGGCCCCTCCCGTGACCAGCCCGTACTTGGCGTAAGGCGCCTTGACGTCCACGGAAAAGCGCGCCTCGGGCAGCCGGCCGAGCACCTCGGCCAGAACGTCCGGCCGCATGCCGTTGGAATCGATCTTGACGGCCGGGCCGCAGGCGGCCAGCTCGGCGGCGAAATCGGCCAGACCGGGCGCCAGGGTCGGTTCGCCGCCGGTGACGACGAAGCCGTCGAGCCATTTGGCGTGGGAAGCGGCGAAGCGGCGCACCGAGGCGGCGGCAAGCGGCGTCTTGCCCGCGCCGCCCCAGGCGAGGCCGGCGTTGTGGCAGTACGGACAGCGCAGGTTGCAGCCGCCGAAAAAAAACACGGCGCTAAGGCGCCCCGGCCAATCACACAGGGACATGGGCTCAATGCCGCGCACGAGCCCCCAGGCTTGAGAAACCTTCATTTTATAGCAATACCAGTAAGGTAGAGATGAAACGACAGCCCGGGCGCTCCCCAACAACCCGAGCCAAAGGCTCCCCTGACACCCCCGAAAATCGTTATCCGTCATACTCCGCACAGGCCCGATTGCAAGCGCAAGTTTTCCCCAGCCCCCTGGGGGAAACGCCAACGCCCCGCCATGCCGGACGATCCCCGGCGTTTTTTTTCAGGCGGCCATGACCGGTCCGCCGTCGGGCCGGTCGAGCATGACGGGCATGATCATAAACGGCAGCCCCAGCCGGTAGAGTTGGCGCTGGAGCGTGAAGACCACGTAGTTGTGGAGCAGCCGGGTGAGAAAGGTCTCCTTTTCGAAGACGATCTGGCCGCCGAAGAAGATGGCCTTGGGATAGCGTTCGCGAAGCGGCGGGGCCAGATCGAGAATCTCCTGCACGATGTCCGTGCCCACGGCCCAATGGGCCTCGGCGTGGTAGCCCCGATCCCGCATGAGCCCGACATAGGTTTGCAGGTCGCGCTCCATGCCGGCCTTGAGCCGCGCCAGCTCCTCCGCGCCCCTGAACACCGCCGCGTCCACCACGCCGATCTGCACGAAGACGAAGTTGGCGATGTCCTTGCCGAAAAGCCGGACCACGGAGAGCAGGGTGTGGATGCCGAGCCCGTTGAAGCCGTTGACGAAGATGACGGCCGTCGGGGCGCGCGGGTCCGGCGCGGCCACGGGGGCGGGATTGTCCGGGATGGGCGGGGTGTAGGGGTTTTCCGGGTCCACCACGGCGCGCAGCACGTCGAGCTTGCGGATTTTGGCCCCCACCCGGTTGTAGTGGCGGCGGATGCCCCAGGCGGCGGCGGCCAGCAGGCCCGTGATGAGAAGCGTCACCCAGCCGCCCTCGAAAAACTTCACCCAGGTGACCATGACCAGGATGAAGGCCGTGAGCAAAAGCCCCAGGCCGTTTAGGCAAAGCCCCTTTTTCCAGGGGGCGCGCTGGCCGCGCGCCCGCCACCAGTGGCGCACCATGCCGAGCTGGGACAGGACGAAGGTGATGAAGACGTTGATGCTGTAGAGCACGATGAGCAGGTCCACCGAGCCGTGGGAGACGAGCATGAGGACAAGCGCGCCCGCGCCCATGAGCAAAATGCCGTTCTGGGTGACGAGCCGGTCGGAAAGCAGCGCGAACCGGGCCGGCAGCCAGCGGTCGATGGCCATGTTGGACAGCACCCGCGGTCCGTCGACAAAACCGGCCTGGGCGGCGACGAACAGGAGCAGCGCCTCGGAGACGAGGGTCACGAGCACGAAGCCGCCGCCGAGCGTCGGGCCCCAGCCGGCGGTCACGGCCCCGAACAGCACGGCGTTGAGCGTCTTGCCTTCTTCCGGCCGCACCTCGAAGAGCAGATAGCACACGATGATGCCGACCACGGTCAGGGCCAGGGACAGGGCCATGTAGAGCATGGTCCGCTTGCCGGTCCGCTCCCGGGGCTCACGCAGGATGGGCAGGCCGTTGGACACGGCCTCGATGCCGGTATAGGTGCCCGCGCCCATGCTGTAGGCGTGGAGCACCAGGAGAAACATGCCCATAAGCCCCAGTTCCCTGTCGGCCACGGCCACGTCCCGGGCGACGCGCGCGGCCACGGCCGGCATGGCCCCGGCGTGGGAAAAGATGCCGTAGCCGAGGGCCACGGCGTGGGTGACCACGAAGAGCATGAAGATGGGCACCAGGGCCATGACCGATTCCTTGACCCCGCGCAGGTTCAAGACAATCAGCAAGACGACGCCGACGACCGCCGCCTCCAGGCGGTAGGGCAGCCAGGCGGCGGGCAGGAAGCTGAAGACCGCGTCCGCGCCGCTGGCGACGGACAAGGTGATGGTCAGCACATAGTCGATCAGAAGGGCGCAGCCCGAAACCATGCCGACCGACGGGGAAAGGAGCCGGCTCGCCACGATGTAGCCGCCGCCCCCGGTGGGAAAAAGCTCGATGATCTGGGAGTAGGCGGCGCTTATGACGCCGATGGTCAGCGCCGTGCCAAGGGCCACGAACACGGCCAGGAAGGTGTGCTTGCCAAGGGCCAGATAGGCCTCGGCCGGGCCGTAGCACGACGAGGACAATCCGTCCGCGCCGAGCCCCACCCAGGCGAAAAAGGCGATCAGCGACAGTTTGTGGAAAATCGACTGGTCGGCCAGGTTGATGGAATCGCCGATGACGGCGCGACGGACGCGACTGGCCAGCGAGGCCTGTTTTTGCATGGACATGGGAAATCCTTGCGCGATGGCAGGGAAAGGGAAGGAAACCGCTGCGGACGGTCCCTGGATCGGGGACCTAGGCTCCCAGCGCCGACGCCACGGCCGGAAGGAAGCGCAAAGCGGAACGCGCAAGGGAGCGCGGCAAGGCCCAACGGACCTGGCGGGCGGACTGGCGCGGCGGCATGGGCATCCCTCCGGACGACCGGTTGCGGGAACCCGACGCGCGCAATGTGGTGGCGGGGGTCCCCCTTCGACGTCTACGAGGTTAGCTGACGGGCTCGGGCCGAAGAGGTTGCCCTACGCCTTGCGGCGATGCGCCCCGGGAATATGGGTCCCCCGCTCCCGCCTTGGGGCGGGACTCGACGTGGCTGGCTTGGTAACGCCACGGCCCGTCCGCGTCAACGGGGCGGAAAGTTCCTTTTCCCGGGCCCCTCCCGGGGCCAAGCCCGTTGCCCCCCGGCCGGGCCTCGGCTACTCTTCGCCCATGAACCGTCCCGGCTTTTCCTTCCTGGCCTGTCCCGATCCGGAGATCATCCGCGACCGCGTCGACCGCCTGCTGGCCGAACAAGGCTCCGGCTTCGACAAAGCCGTCTTCTGGGGCGACGAGGAGCTTGGCGATCCGTTCTGGAGCGCGCTCACCGTGGCCAGCCTTTTTTCCGGCCGCCGGGCCTTGGTCCTGCGCCGGGCCGAGGCCTGTCCGGCGGAGTTCTGGCCCAAGCTGGCCGCGGCGCTGCGCGGCTTCAACGACGCGGTCTGGCCGTTTTTCTGCCTGGAGGGGGCGTTTGACCGCAAAGGGCCGAAGTATCCCAAGGGGCTTGCGACCCAGCCGTATTTCAAGGTGGCGGAAAAGCGGGGCTGGCTTTTCGTCTCGCCGGGACTCACCCGCCGGGACATGGGGCCGCTGCTCGCCGACTGGGCCGGGGGCCGGAAACTGGCCTTCGAGCCGGGGGTGGCCGAGGCGCTCGCCGCCGCGCTGCCGCTGGACCTCGCCCGGGCCGACAACGAGCTGGCCAAGCTGGAACTCACCCTCGGCGACCGCTCGGTCCTGACCATGGACGACGCGGCCCTTGTCGGCGGCCACGAGGGCATGGACGGCTTCGCCTTCCTCGACGCCCTGGCAAGCGGCCGCGACCCGGCCGCCGTGTGGCGCGAGATCGGGGAAAAGCAGCTTGCCGGCGAGGACATGGTCTTTCCCTTCCTGGGCCTGCTCCTCTACGAGGCCAGGATCATGTGGCGCATCGCGGCGGGCGAGGCCGGCGACGTGCGCCTGCCGTCCTTTGTCATGCAAAAAAAGCAGGCCATGGCCCGGCGGCTGGGCGCGGCCGGCCTGACCCGCATTTTCGAGGCGGCCTTTGCCGCCGAATCCGGCATCAAATCCGGGGCCAGACGGCCGGACCAGGCCATGGAATACCTCACGGCCGAACTTTTCCGCCTTTTTGGCGGCAATGCCAGGCAAACACGTCCGCTTTCGTCATGACCGGCCGTCTTCGCCCCGCCTTTCCCGCCGTCCGTGCCGTGAAACGTCCCCCCAAATCGTCAAAACGCCTTGCCCAGGCCGCACACTATGCTTACTAAGAAGGAAACGCCGCACTATCTGGGTCACCGTCGGCGCCTCAAGGACCGCCTCATGAGCGATCCGCGGGCCCTGGCGGACTATGAGGTGCTGGAGCTCGTCCTTGGCTACGTCAACGTGCGCCGCGACAACAAACCGCTGGCCAAGGAACTGCTTTCCCGCTTCGGCAGCCTGCGCGGCACGCTTTTGGCCCGGATGGAGGAATTGCGCGACGTGCCGGGGTTCGGGCCCGGGGCCGAAGAATTCGTCACCTTGTGGCGCGAGGCCTGGGCCCGGTTTCACGAACAGCCGGCGCGCGACAGAATAGTGCTCAACGCGCCCGATATCGTGGCCGACATGGCCCGGGCCCGGATCGGAGCCAAAGAACGCGAGGAGTTCTGGATGGCGCTTGTGGACACCAAAAACCGGCTGATCGGCTGGGAGCAGGTGAGCAAGGGCACTGTGGACCAGGCGGCGGTCTACCCCCGCGAAGTCCTCGGCGTGGCCCTGCGCCACAAGGCCAGCGGCATGATCCTCGTGCACAACCATCCAAGCGGCGATCCCAGGCCTTCGACCGAGGATGTGGAGTTTACCCGGCGCATAAAAAGCGCGGCACGGGAAATCGACCTGCGGCTGCTCGACCATCTGGTGGTGACGGAGAACCGGTTTTTCAGTTTCCAGGCCGAAGGCATGATCTGACGGCCAAGGAGGAAATCATGACGCCAAGTCTGCATGCCACCGTGTCCGGCAAGGTTCAGGGCGTGTATTTTCGGGCCTGGGTGTTCGACCAGGCCAAGAGCCTCGGGCTCTCCGGCTGGGTGCGCAACCTGCGCGACGGCCAGGTGGAGCTTTTGGCCCAGGGCGAAGCGCCCGCGCTTGCCGCCTTCAAGGAACGCCTGCCCGGCGGCTCGCCCCTGTCCCGGGTGGAGTCGGTCGCGGCCGAGATGATCGACTACGACAAGGCCTACGACGGCTTCGAGATCCGAGGCTAGGCCGGCGCGACACGTTTTTTCCCGAAACGCATGGTTGGCGCGGCGACCGAACGCCCCCGCGCCGGCCGGCTTTTCCCCCAAGCGTCACCCCTTCCGGCGGCCTCCGCGCCGGAAGATCACATAGGAGCAAGGCACATCATGGACAACGAATTCGATCCGACCAAGACCACCGTGACCCCGTCCCAGCCTGAAGGCGACGCGGCCGACGGCAACGAGGCCCCGGTCGCCAGCGAGTCCGAAGAGAAGAACCTGCCCGACATTCCGGCCGAGCTGCCGGTTCTGCCCGTGCGCGACATCGTGGTCTTCAACTACATGATCCTGCCGCTGTTCGTCGGCCGGGAGAAGTCCATCCAGGCCGTGGACGCGGCCATAAACGGCTCCCGCTATATCCTCATCCTGACCCAGAAGGACGAGAAGGTGGACGAGCCGGGCGAGGACGACCTCTACCGCGTGGGTACGGTGGGCATGATCATGCGCATGCTCAAGATGCCCGACGGCCGGCTCAAGGTGCTGGTCCAGGGGCTCACCCGGGCCAAGGTGACGGAATTCGTCTCCTCCGATCCCTACCACCTGGCCAAGGTGGAGGTGCTCGGCGAGCGCGACACCAAGGAAGTGACCCTGGAGCAGGAGGCCATGATGCGGGCCGCCAGGGAACAAAGCGAAAAGATCCTGTCGCTTAGGGGCATGCCCGCGGCCGACATCATGGCGGTGCTCAACAGCGTCAACGAGCCCGGCCGCCTGGCCGACCTCGTGGCCTCCAACCTGCGCATGCGGGTGGAGGAGGCCCAGCGCCTGCTCGAATGCGAAGACCCCATCGAACGCCTGCGGCTGGTCAACGAGCAGCTCGTCAAGGAGGCCGAGGTGGCGGCCATGCAGGCCAAGATCCAGAACATGGCCAAGGAAGGCATGGACAAGGCCCAGAAGGACTTCTTCCTGCGCGAGCAGATGAAGGCCATCCGCCGCGAACTCGGCGAGGGCGGCGAGGAGTCCGACGAGCTCGAGGAGCTCAAAGGCGCCCTGGACAAGGCCGGCATGCCCAAGGAGGTGAAAAAGGAGGCGGACAAGCAGTTCAAGCGGCTCGCCTCCATGCACCCCGATTCCTCGGAATCCGGGGTCATCCGCACCTACCTCGACTGGCTGGTGGACCTGCCCTGGAAAAAGATGTCCAAGGACCGCCTCGACATCAAGGAAGCCAAGCACATCCTGGACGAGGACCACTTCGACCTGGAAAAGGTCAAGGAGCGCATCCTGGAGTACCTGTCCGTGCGCAAGCTCAATCCGGCCATGAAGGGGCCCATCCTGTGCTTCGTCGGCCCCCCCGGCGTCGGCAAGACCTCCCTTGGCCGGTCCATCGCCCGGGCGCTCGGACGCAAGTTCGTGCGCATGTCCCTGGGCGGCATGCGCGACGAGGCCGAGATTCGCGGCCACAGGCGCACGTACATCGGCTCCATGCCCGGCCGCGTGATCCAGAGCATCAAGCAGGCCGGCACGCGAAACCCGGTCATCATGCTCGACGAAATCGACAAGGTGGGTTCCGATTTCAGGGGCGATCCCTCCTCGGCGCTGCTCGAGGTGCTGGACCCGGAACAGAACAACACCTTCCAGGACCATTACTTAAACGTCCCCTTCGACCTGTCCAAGGTGATGTTCATCTGCACGGCCAACATCCTGGACACCATTCCGGGACCGCTGCTCGACCGCATGGAGCTGATCCAGCTGCCGGGCTACACCGAGCAGGAGAAGGTCAAGATCGCCAGGCGCTACATCCTGCCGCGCCAGATCAAGGAAAACGGCCTGGAGCCGGGCGACATGACCATCTCGGACAAGGTGGTGGCCCGGGTCATCCGCGACTACACCCGCGAGGCCGGGCTTCGCAACCTCGAACGCGAAATCGGGTCCGTGGCCAGAAAGCTCGCCCGCAAGAAGGCCGAGGGCGAAAACCCGCCCTTCCGGGTGACCGTCGCCTCGCTGGACAAGCTGCTCGGCCCGGCGCGGTTCATGGACGACGAACGCGAGATGGAGCTGCCGCCGGGCGTGGCCGTGGGCCTTGCCTGGACGCCGGTCGGCGGGGCGATCCTGCACATCGAGGCGGCAACGCTGCCGGGCAAGGGCGCATTGCAGCTCACGGGCAAGCTCGGCGACGTGATGAAGGAATCGGCCCAGGCGGCCCTGACCTACGCCAAATCCAGGGCCAAGGACCTGGGCATCGACCCCGAGGTGTTCGAGAAAAACGACATCCACATCCACGTCCCGGCCGGGGCCACGCCCAAGGACGGCCCGTCGGCCGGCGTCACGCTGGTGACGGCGCTGATCTCGGTCTTGACCAACACGCCGGTGTGCAACGACGTGGCCATGACCGGCGAGATCACGCTGCGCGGCCGGGTGCTGCCCGTCGGCGGCATCAAGGAGAAGGTCCTGGCGGCGGTCGCCGCCGGCATGAAGCGGGTCATCCTGCCGGCCCAGAACATGAAGGACCTGCGCGACATCCCGCGCGACCTGCGCAGCAAGATCAAGGTCCTCCCGGTGGAGCGCATCGACGAGGTCTGGCCGCTGGCCTGCACCGTACCGGAGCAAAAGAAAACGGACGCGGCCAAGTAACGCTTGCCGCCAAACGACCGAATACGGCCGGAGCCTTCGGGCTCCGGCTTTTTTTGTCCCGCCCGCCTGGCCTTCCGTACGCCAGTGAAAGTATTTATTTGGCATAACCTATTGACCCAACTAAACTTTTACAATATTTATTTTCTTGATTCCTCATCGGTTCGTGGAAGGGCGCAAGGTATGCCCTTTCGGAAAAAACGCGACGTTTCGCCGCGCGTCTTCAACCCTGCCAGGGGAGGTAGGCCATGCGCATCGGCATCACCCCGAAAATCGTCGTCCTCGTCGTTTCCTCCGTCATCATCGCCAGCATCGCCGTGTTCGTCTCCGGGCGCATCGCCTTCGAACGCGGCTTCACCAAGGAATACGACCAGACCATCGAAGCATTCAAAAACGTCGGCGCGGACAGCATCCAGACCCTGCGCACCCAATTGCGGACCCTGGCCAAGACCCAGGCCGTGCGGCCGAACGTCATCGCCGGCATAAGCGGCGGCGACGTTTCCCTGCTTTCCCGGCTGGCCCGGGACCTCGTCGCTGCCGGACAGGTCAAGGCCGTCCTTTTTACCAATGCCGCCGGCACTGTGCTGGCCGCCGCCGGGGCCGCCGAGGGCCTGCCCGAAGCCCTGGCCAAGCGCGGCGCAACGCTGCGGAGCGGTGAGGAAACGATCGGATTCGCGCCTGTGGGCGAAAAGCGCCTGCCCCTTGTGGCCACGGCCCCGGTCCGCAAGGACGGCGCCCTCGTCGGCAACGTCGGCGTGGTGGCGGAACCGGCGGCGGACAATACCTGGGTCGACCACATGCGAAAGACGCTCGGCGTCGAAGCCACCATCTTCTCCGGGACGACCCGCATCTCCTCGACCATCATGGACGGCGGCCACCGGGTCATCGGCACCACCATCTCCGACGCCCAGGTCAACCGGGAGATCCTCGGGGAGGGCAAACCGGTCTTCCGCGAACTGACGCTATTCGGCAAACCCTTCGTCTCCGTCTACTGGCCCCTTAAGGACGCGGACGGCAAACCCGCGGGCATAGGGTTCGTGGGCAAGGAGATGGACGAATTGGCGGCCGCCCTGGGCGCGGTCAACCGGTCCGCCGGTCTTTCGGCCGGCGTCGTGGTGCTCGTGCTGGCCGGGTTGGGATTTTTCTTTTCCCGGCGCTTCACCCGGCCCATCCTTGCCCTGGCCGCTTTTTCCGGGGCGGTGGCGGGCGGAAAGCTCGACGCGGAACTGACCGTCGCCCAAAACGACGAGGTGGGCGATCTGTCCAAGGCGCTCCACAGCATGGTGGTCACGCTTCGGGCCAAGATCGGCGAGGCCGAAGCCGCCACGCAAACGGCCAGGGAGGAATCGGACAAGGCCCGGTCCGCCCAGGCCGCCGCCGAAAAAGCGCGGCACAAGGGCGAAACGGCCCGGCGCGAGGGCATTCTCCATGCGGCGGCGCGCCTGGGCGAGGTCGTGACGATTGTGGAACGCGCCACGGACGCCCTGCGCGGCCGCATCGAACAGTCCCGCCAAGGCTCGGACGTCCAGTCCCAACGCGTGGGGGAGACGGCCACGGCCATGGAGGAGATGAACGCCACGGTCATCGAAGTGGCCCAAAACGCCGCCCAGGCCGCGTCGACGGCCGACCAGACCAAGGGAAAAGCCGAGGGCGGCGCGGCAATCGTTTCCGAGGCCGTGGACCGCATCGCGGCGGTACGGGACCAGACGCTGACCCTCAAACGCGATATGGGGCAACTCGGCGCACAGGCCCAGAGCATCGGGGCCATTGTCGGGGTGATCAACGACATCGCCGACCAGACCAACCTGCTGGCCTTAAACGCCGCCATCGAAGCGGCCCGAGCCGGCGAGGCCGGGCGCGGCTTCGCCGTGGTGGCCGACGAAGTGCGAAAGCTCGCGGAAAAGACGATGAGCGCCACCAGGGAAGTCAGCGAGGCCATCCACGGCATCCAGCAAGGCACGCGCACCAATGTGGACAACATGGAGCGCGCCGTGGCGGAAACCGCCGAGGCCACGACCAAGGCCCAGGAATCGGGCGAGGCGCTCACCGCCATCGTCTCCCTGGTGGAGTCCGTCGCGGACCAAGTACGGGCCATCGCCACGGCCACCGAGGAACAGTCCTCGGCCACCGAGGAAATCAACCGCTCCATCGTCGAGGTCAACGCCATCTCGTCCGAAACGAGCCAGTCCATGACCGAGGCGGAAAAGGCCGTCAGCGAACTGGCCGAACAGGCGACCGCCCTGGTGGAGTTGATCGAATCCATGCAGCGCGAAGCCGCCGGCGACTAAGAGGCCGGGGGGAAACTTTTCTGAAGAAAAGTTTCCCCCCGGACCCCCTTTCAAAAGACTTTTAACGATTACAGCATGTTGACGTTGCCACTCCTGTAACCGTAAAAAGTTTTGGGGAGGGGAGAGCGCGAGAGGGGGACCCTTTTTTCAAAAAGGGTCCCCCTCTCGCACTTTCTTATCTCCTCACCCCTTCCTTAACACGGCACCGTAAAAGGTTTCACCGAGGGTGGGCGAGGGGGTGGCGGGGATTTCGGTTTCGAGGGTCAGGTCGTGGTGGCGCGCGCCGAGGCGGTCGATATTGCCTTCGTTTTCGGCCGGGTGGGCGGTGCAGGTGACGTAGACGATGCGTCCTCCCGGGGCCAGGGCGGCGTAGGCCGCTTCCAGCATGGCCCGTTGCAGCCGGGTGAGCCCGGCCACGTCCTCGGGCCGGCGACGCCATTTGGAGTCCGGGCGTCTGGCCAGCACGCCGAGGCCCGAGCAGGGCGCGTCGAGGAGGATGGTGCCGATGCGGCCCGGGGCGAGGGGCAGCCGCGTGGCCGAGCCCCGCAGCACGCCCAGCGGCGAGACGCCCAGGCGCGCCGCCTCGCGGCCGAGTCCCGAGAGGCGTCCGGCGTGCATGTCCCCGGCGATGACCTTTTTGCCCGCCTCGGCCAAAAGAAGCGTCTTGCCGCCTCGGCCGGCGCAGGCGTCGAAGATCGGTTCGGGCCAGTCGTCGAGGCGCAAATCGTAGAGAATGCGCTGGGCAGCGGCGGATTGCCGCGACAGCCGCCCGTCGGCCAGGGCGGCCATCAAATCCAGGCCGGCCGCACCGGGCAGGTCGGTCCCGGCCGGAAAGGCCAGGGTGGGGAAATCGGCGGCCAGCACCCCGGGCGCGGCGGCCAGGGCGTCGAAAAGAGCCCGCGCCCCGTCGCGCGACCGGTTGACCCGAAGTCCGAGCGGCGCGGGTTCGAGCTGGGCGGTCAGGTAGGCCCGTGTTTCCTCGGGGCCGAAATCGCGCAGCCACATGGCCACGATCCATTCCGGGCAGGAATAGAAGCGGCTCAGGTATTCCGCTTCGTTGCAACGGTCCCGGCAATAAAAGTCCGGGTCCTCGAAGGCGGCGGGGTCGGCGGCAATGCGCCGCAGCACCGCGTTGGCCATGCCCGAAAGCCCCTTGCCCGCCTTGGCCCGCACGGCCGAAACCGCCCAGTCCACCGAGGCGTAGGCCGGGACCTTGGAGCAAAAAAGGATCTCGTAGGCAGCCAGTTCGAGGATGCGGCGCACAGGCGCGGGCACGGCGTCCGGCCGTTTGAGGAACCGCGCGCAAAGAAAAGCCATCCGCCCGCGCAGGCGCAGATAGCCGTAGACGAGTTCGGTGGCCAGCCCCCGATCGCGGGGATCGAGCCCCGGCGCGGCGAGCAGGGCGGCGTCCAGGGCCGCTTGGACGTCCTGCCCGGTTCCCGGCCCCTTGCGCCGGGACGGCTGGGGCAGCACCTTGGCCAAAACGGCCAGGGCCAGCTTGCGGGCCGGCGGCGGCGCGGAGTTTCCGGTAGGGCTCAATGCGACCCGCCCATGGCGGAAATGGGCGCGCCAAGGGGCGCCCGTCCGGTAAACCGGTCGAAAACGGGGCTTTTCGCCTCGCCGTTGACCAGGAAAAAGCGCAAGGCCGATTCCAGATGCGGCAGGGGCACCTGGGTATCCAGACAGGGGCCGTTGGGGCGCTCGTTGAGCACGCCGTAGACCGGGATGGGATAGGTGTCCTGGATGCCGCTACTGAGATCCCGCTCGCAGGCCACGGCCAGAATCAGGCGCGGCCGCTTCTGGACCACGATGCGCCGGGCGATGGTGCCGCCGGTGGCGATGGCGATATGCACGCCGTAGGCCTCGGACAGGGTGAGCAGCCCGTCCACCGGGCACTGGCCGCAACGCTTGCAGTTGTTGATGTCGTAGGTCAGCCGGCGCAGGCAGCGGCTGGACTGGAGGCAGTGGGGCAGGAGCACGAGGACTTCCGAGGGGTCGTAGCGTTTGTGCTCGGCGGCCACGAGCTCGTTGTTGACCTTGATGAACGAGCTGCGCACCCGGCTTTTGGAAATGTGCAACAGCCGGGCGAAAATGGTCATCAGCGGCAAAAACACCTTGGCCATGACACCGCGCAGATGGTCCGAGCCGAGAAACGACCGGCCCAGGGCGACGCTTAGGGCGAGCCCCACCGTGGCCCACAACACGACCACGATGGCGGCGGCGAAAACCACGCCCATCAACAAGGGGGCCAGGGGATGGATATTGGCCAGGCCCACGTAGGGCACGGCCCAGACAAGGGCCAAAAGCACGCACACGGCCAACCCCGTGCCGCACAGAAGCCCGATGAAAAGGCGCTTTCTCGAGGGTTCGTTTCGTTCCACCAACGCTCCGTTTTCCCCGTCAGGACGCCTCAGGCGGGCCGCATACGGCCATGGCGTCGTCCTCGCACTTGCCGAGGTAGCCGCAGGAAAAAGCCTGGGCATCCATGGGCCGTTTTCCGGCCGGGACCACTGTGGGGATGAGATAGACGGCATCGGCGCAGGCCACGCCCAGATGGCAGTCCATGACGCCCAGGATGTCGCCGGGCTTGGCCCCGGGCGGCAGCGGGCAGCCCACCTTGCCCGGATGGGCGATGATGCGCAGGGCCGGTTTGTCCGGGGCGGGACGCCAGAAGAAAAAAGCGCCGGGATGGGGCGTCATGGCCCGGATCAGGTTATGGACTTCCCGGGCCGGGCGCGACCAGTCGATAAACGCCTCGGCCTTGTCGATCTTCTTGGCGTAGGTGACCTTGTCCGGGTCCTGCTCGACCATGGGCACCCCGCCGACGCGCAGCCGTTTGAGGCAGTGCGCAAGCACCCGGCCGCCGAGGTCGGCCAGTTCGGCCCGAAGTTCCCCGGCGGTATCGCCCGCGCCGATGGCCAGGGCCCGCTGCATGATCATGGGGCCGGCGTCGAGCGCCGCCACCATGCGCATGATGGTCACGCCCGTGAGCTGATCGCCGGCGGCGATGGCCCGCTCGATGGGGGCCGCGCCGCGCCAGGCCGGCAGCAGCGAGGCATGGACGTTTATGGGCATGAGCCGGGGGATGTCGAGCACGGCCTGAGGCAGGATCATGCCGTAGGCGGCGACGACCAGGATGTCCGGCTTGTAGGCGGCCAGGATGTCCACCGCCGCCGGGTCCCTGAAGGACTCGGGCTGGTGGATGGGCAGCCCCTTTTCCAGGGCCAGCTCCTTGACCGGGCCGACATGGCACTTCTTGCCCCGGCCGCAGGGACGGTCGGGCTGGGTGTAGACGGCGGCCACGCGCACGTCGTCGCTTTCCAGCAGATGCTCCAGGACCGTGGCCGCAAACTGCGGCGTGCCCATGAAAACGGCTACGAGTCTTTCCGGTCCGTCTGCTGCTGGAGCTTCTGCTTGGCCCATCGTTTCACCCGCTTGTCGTACATGGCGCGCTTGAGCCGACTGATGTGGTCGATAAAAAGCACGCCGTCGAGATGATCGATCTCGTGTTGGAGACATACGGCCAAAAGGCCGTCGGCCTCAAGGCAAAAAGGGTTTCCGTCGAGATCGGTGGCGCAAACGGTCACCGTGGCCGCCCGCTTGACGTTGGCGCGGTAGTCCCGCACCGACAGGCAGCCCTCGTCGTCCTCCTGTTCGCCTTCCGCCTTGGTGATGACCGGGTTGACCAGGTTGATGCGCTCTTCGCGCTTGTCCGGCCCGGACAGGTCGATGACCACCAGCCGGATGGAGCGTCCGACCTGGGGCGCAGCCAGTCCGACGCCCTGGTTGGCGTACATGGTCTCGGCCATGTCGTCCGCCAGTTGGCGAATTTCGGGCGTGACCCCGGGCACCGGCTCCGACTTGGCGGCCAGGATCGGATGCGGGTATTTGAGTATTTCCAAGAGCATGGTCCTAAGCTTTGTCTTTGTCCTTGTCCCGCGACCGCAGCTTGATGCCGAGTTCACGCAGTTGCCCCGCCGACACTCCGGCCGGCGCGTCGGTCAGCAGGCACATGGCCTTCTGGGTCTTGGGGAAGGCGATGACGTCACGGATGGATTTGGCGCCGGCAAGGATCATGATAAGACGGTCGAGGCCAAAGGCAATGCCGCCGTGGGGCGGCGCGCCGAACTCCAGGGCCTTGAGCAAAAAGCCGAATTTGTCCTCGGCCTCCTGGTCCTCGATGCCGAGCGCCGCGAACATGGCCTTCTGGGTGGCCCGGTCGTGGATGCGGATGGAGCCGCCGCCGATCTCGTTGCCGTTGAGCACGAGGTCATAAGCCCGGGACAGGGCCTGGCCCGGGGCCTCGGCCAGCTTTTCCAGATGCCCGGACTGGGGCGCGGTGAAGGGATGGTGCTTGGCGGCGAAGCGTTTGGCCTCGGGATCGTATTCCAAAAGCGGAAAATCCGTCACCCAGACCGGGGCGAAGGAGCCTTCCGGAATGAGCGAAAAGCGTTCACCCAGCTGGATGCGCAGATAGCCCAGGGCCGTGTTGACCATTTCCGCCGCGCCGGCCTGGAAGAACACGATATCGCCGACTTCGAGGCCGAAGGCCTCGGCCAGCCCGGCGCGCTCCTCGTCGGAGAGGAACTTGGCGAACGGCGACTGCCATTCCCCTTCCTTGATCTTGATCCAGGCCAGGCCCTTGGCCCCGTAAATCTTCACGAACTCGGTCAGGTCGTCGATCTCCTTGCGGGAGAGCGCCGCGCCGCCGGCCACGCGGATGCCCTTGACCAGCTCGGCCTTGGCGAACACCTGGAACTGGCTGCCGCGCACCACCTCGGTCACGTCCACGAGCTTGAGGCCGAAGCGCACGTCGGGCTTGTCCAGGCCGTAGTCGCGGATGGCGTCGGCGTAGGTCATGCGGGGAAAAACGTCGGGCAGGGCGATGTCCATGGCTTCCTTGAACATGGTGCGCACCATGTTCTCGGCCATGCCCATGATCTGCTCCTCGTCGACGAAGCTCATCTCGATGTCCACCTGGGTGAACTCGGGCTGGCGGTCGGCGCGCAAGTCCTCGTCGCGGAAGCATTTGACCACCTGGTAATAGCGGTCGAAGCCGGACATCATGAGCAGCTGCTTGAAAAGCTGGGGCGACTGGGGCAGGGCGTAAAACGAGCCGTTGTTGATGCGGCTCGGCACCAGGAAGTCGCGCGCGCCCTCGGGCGTGGACCGGGTCAAAACGGGCGTTTCGACCTCCAGGAAGCCCAGGCCGTCCAGGTAGCGGCGGATGCTTTGCACGGCATGGTGGCGCAGGATCAGATTGCCGGCCAGCTTGGGCCGGCGCAGGTCCAGGTAGCGGTATTTGAGGCGCAACAGCTCCGAGGCGTCGATGCGGTCCTCGATGGGAAACGGCGGGGTGGCGGCGGTGTTTAGGAGCTTGAACTCGGTGATCTCCACCTCGATCTCGCCGGTGGGCATGCCGGGGTTGGCCATGCCCTCGGGACGCGGGCGCACCCGGCCCTTGACGGCCAGCACGTATTCGGTGCGCAGCACGTGGGCGCGCTCCAGGGCCTCGGCGCTGCCCTCGGGGCAGAAAACGACCTGGGTCAGCCCGCCCCGGTCGCGCAGGTCGATGAAAATCAGGCCGCCGTGGTCGCGGCGGAACTGGGCCCAGCCCATCAGGCACACTTCGCTGCCGACGTCGGACGCCCGCAGCGCCCCGCAATCGTGGCTGCGCCGCCAGTCGTCCAGCCTGTCGAGGACAAGCGTCTCGCTCATGGAGTCATCCTTTTTTCAAGGATGTAGGGAAAAACTTTTCGGAAAAGTCTTTCCCCACGCCCCTTTTCAAAAATTTTATATCGATAATCCGTCAAATCGCGAAAAATACGTTCCCGCTCCGGAAAAAAATCCGGGCCCTGCCTACTCGTCCTTGGCCTCTTCGAGACGGGCGCGCAGGTGGGCGACGAGCATGTCCCGGTTGATGGTCTCCTGTCCCCCGGCGGTCATGTTCTTCACCACCACAGTGCCGGCGGCCAGTTCGTCCGTGCCGAGCACCAGGCAAAACCGCGCCCCGGATTTGTCCGCGGCCCGCATCTGGCTTTTGACGCTGCGCGCGGCGTAGGGCGCTTCGCCGGAAAATCCGGCCCGGCGCAGGTCCTGGGCCAGGAGCAGCCCCCGGTCGAGCCCCGAGGCGTCGAGCACGGCCAGATAAAAATCCGGAGCCGGCTCGTTCACCTTGTCGATCAAAAGCGCCAGCCGCTCCATGCCGCAGGCGAATCCCACACCGGGCACATCCGGCCCGCCGATGGCGGAAACCAGCCCGTCATAACGGCCGCCGCCGGCAACCGACGACTGGGAGCCGATGTCGCCGGAGACGATCTCGAAGGTGGTGCGCACGTAATAGTCGAGGCCGCGCACCAGCCGGGGATTGAGCGTGTAGCGCAGGCCGGCGGCGTCGAGCATGCCCGTGACCGTGGCGAAATGCGCGGCGCACTCCGGGCACAGGTGGTCGGTGATCTTGGGCGCGTCGGCGGTGAATTCCTTGCACTGGGGCACCTTGCAGTCAAGGACGCGAAGGGGATTGGTGAGCTTTCTGCGCATGCAGTCCTCGCAGAGCTGCTCCTTGTGCATGCCCTTAAGGAACTCGCGCAGCACGTCGAGATAGGCCGGCCGGCACTGGCGGCAGCCCAGGGAATTGAGCTCCACGGTCAGGTCGGCAAGGCCCAGGGCGCGCAGGTACTGGTCGAGCATGAGCAGGACCTCGGCGTCGAGGAGCGGCTCCGGGGACCCGACGGCCTCCACGTCGATCTGGTGGAACTGGCGCATGCGGCCCTTCTGCGGCCGCTCGTAGCGAAACATCGGCCCGTAGGCGAAATATTTGACCAGCCCCTCATTGGCGCGGCCGTCCTCGACCAGCGCCCGCATGACCCCGGCCGTGGCCTCGGGGCGCAGCGTGAGCGAGCGGCCCTTGCGGTCCGGAAAGGTATACATCTCTTTTTGCACGACGTCGGTTTCCTCGCCGATGCCCCGGGCAAAAAGTTCGGTGCGCTCCAGGACCGGCACGCGCAGTTCCTTGTAGCCGTAACGGGAAAAAACGGCCCGCGCCGTCTTTTCGATAAAGGCGAAGACCGTGGAGTCTGGCGGAAAAAGGTCCGCGAACCCTTTTATTTTCTGTATCTTTTCCATGGGAAGCTGGTCCGGGATAAGCGCGAGGCCGCGTCGTTAAAAAAGAGGAGTGAAATTAGACGAGTCGTGCCGGGATGTCAAAAGCGTGGAGGGAGGGCAGGAGATGTGAGGATGATTCGAGAGGGGGA